>JAIESK010000001.1 GCA_019746105.1 Alphaproteobacteria bacterium | reverse complement strand
GGGGAAGAATTTCTCTGCTCAGCACTTATATCTTCTTCATTCAAACTTAAAATCGCCTTTTTAACAGAGGACTAAATAGTTATATTTTTTTGTTCTCAAGGCTGTGCATAATATGTTCGGCCAGCATTTCTCCAGCCTTAGATAAATTCTCGTATTTCATAAGTGCAATTTCAGCATCAACAAGTTCCGGCAGCTTGCATTCTTTACGAATAGGATGGATGCCAGCTGGTAACATATTGGCGGGCAACACCGTGATGCCAAAACCCGCTTTGACGGCAGCAATAGTTCCTGCGAGGCTGGGACTTGTATAGCTAATGTACCACGGCTTTCGCGCACGGTCGAGGGCGGCTAAGGCGCGCGCTCTATATATACAGGGTTGTGGTGAAAGAACTAAAGATAAAGGTTTTTCTGGTTGATAATAATCTGCAGTTGCCCACACAAGAGGTTCTCGCCATACCTTACTTCCTCCTTTTACCCTTTGCGGATCTCTCTTTACAAGGATCATGTCAAAATTACCTTGCTGAAACCCTTCCATGAGATTAAGAGTTAAATCGCAAGCGACATTTAATTGTACTTGAGGATGATTCTTTCTGAAGTTTGCTAAAACATCAGGTAAGTAATGAGAAGCAAAATCTTCTGGTGTACCTAAACGTATTTCTCCCGTAATTTCTGGTTCTTTGATACGGCTATAAACCTCTCTTTGTAGTTGAATAATCTGCTTTGCATAGCCCAAGAAAATTTCACCTTGTTGGGTTAGAGTTATCTTGCGATTAATCCGGTTAAATAACAAACAGCCTAACTCTAGCTCAAGGTTTTTAATCTGAAGACTAAGAGCAGATTGTGTCCGCCCAACAGATCTTCCTGCATGACTAAAACTACCGATTTCAGCAATGGCTATAAAACTTTTAAGTTGTAAAGTATCAATATGAAAGGGCATTACTTATAAAGAATCCTTATAGATTTTACAAAGAATATTAATTCTACATATACATCTTTCAGCGGCAAGATAAAAGAAAACCTTTGTGAATTATTAAAAAGAAGAATATGTTGGTGGTAGCTTAGGAAATATCCATCGTCAACTGTGAAGATTTAGTTAAGGACCCAAATACCGCCATTTAAATAGACTGCAAACACTAACCATGCAAAGTACGGGATAAGCATTATACTAATTAATTTGAATTTATCCTTGGTAAGATAAATGACTGTAAGAGTGAAAACTGCTATTATGATAATCCAAAGGAAACTTAAGCCAATAAAATGAAAATAAAAGAAAAGCGGCGTCCATAACCAATTCATCAAAATTTGTGTGGCATAAAAAAATATCGCTGTCCTAGCACCTGACCGGCGACGGTGTTGCCAGAGCAAATAACTAGCTAAGGCAAGCAGTACATATAAAATAGGCCAGATAATAGAAAAAACCATATTGGGAGGAGTAAAAATGGGTTTATTAAGCAATTGATACCAAGGATTGATGTTCTCTTTGGTAATAAGCCCAAGGTAAAAGCCTATAACCTCAAAAATTAAAATCCAACTTGAAATTTGAATTATTTTTTTTCGCATAATAAATGAACTTCATCTTTTAAAAGTTTGTTTAACCCTTCCCTATAGGTAGGGTATTTTAATTTAACTAAAAGATCCTTTTTCATCTTAGAGTTGCATACTCGCCGGTTATGTAAATAAAATTCTTTTTGGACTGGGGATAATTTAGCTATCTCAAATGGGATTTTAGTAATTGGGGGCATATTTAGTAAAGATGCTGCATAATCATCAATAACATACGAAGGAGCAGGCTCATCATCAGCTATATTATAAATAGAAATAGGATGAGGCTTTTTTATAGAAGCAACAAGAGCAGATACAATATCTTCCACATGAATTCTTGAAAAAAAATGACCTTTCTTATAAATAGTTTCTTTCTTGCCCCTTAAAAGCTTCACTAAAGCACTTCTTGTGGGACCATAAATGCCGGCTAATCTAAAGATATGAAGAGGCAATCGATAATCATTTGCTAGAGAGAACCATGCTTTCTCAGCATCCAACCTTAATAATCCCTGCTTACTAGGCAATATTGACTCCGAAGTTTCGTCAACCCAATCTCCTTGATGATTGCCATAAACGCTAGTAGATGAGAGGTATCCCAACCATTTGATTTGATGAGAGAGTTTTTTAATTAAGTCAGAAAAATTTGCAAGAATGAGATCACCTTTTTCCTCTGCAGGTGGAATACTAACTAGAACATGAGTTGCAATCTTTAAATATTTTTCAACACTAGCTGCTGAAAAATTAACGAGCTCATAATTTGAGTGAGGGTAGAACCCAATTTTTTCCGAGCTCCTTGTTGTTCCAATAACTTGCAAATCAAATTCTATGAGTTTTTTTGCTAAAAACTCAGCTGTATAACCGAATCCAAGTATAAAATAACAATTTTTCATTTATCTTGATCTCACTTATTCATAAGAAATTTTATTTGAGGCTTTTAGAAGATTTAAGGCGATAAATTTTAGAACCATTTGTCTAGGGACTTTCTGAGTTGTAAAATAATAAGCCCCGGTAAATCTAAACTTTCGTTTCAACGTTCCAAGTCCTTATTCAACCTTATATTAAATCTTAGGAGTGATATGTTTAAACGCTCTTTGTTAATGGGTTAAAGGTTTATTCCGTTTAGCTTTCTCCATAAGACTATTCTCAATCCCCTAACCATAAAGTTGAATCGAGCTCAACATTAAGACTTTCAATAAATTAATGCAACATATGCATTGGAACCCTAGCCAGATCTTCCCAGCTTCCCTATGTTTTGTTTTACTGATTCTCAGTCTATAGGACTAAAAGACTGAATCAGTTGATCATTCTTTAAACCTTCTCTTACTTAATCAATTAAAAAGGACATCTTCATTCATGCCTGCTTTTAAAACTTCCCTCAGTATATTCTTCTCATCTTCATTCCTCAATTATTGAGACAGTTTTTATCTTGATCGAATCTTAAAATTATGTAATATAAAAATTAAATTTTTTTGGCCGTTTTATGCAAATATTTTTTATTTACTTCTTTTTTTTCATAACTTTTCTAAGTCCTGTAACTTATGGAATGGAAGATAATTTAACTTCTAAAGATATCAGCAAGCAAATAACTCGTCTTACAGATAAAAAAAATGAGTATTTTGGTTTAGCTAACTTTTATAGAAAAAAAACGTATCAATCTGTTCCACGCAGAAAAAATATCTCAAAAAAACTAAAACGAGACCCCAAGACCCAGTATCATTATAGAATCGGCTTAGAGTATAGAAACGCAGTCACCCGAGTTACCAAAAAGATAGAAAATCTTTTAGAGTTAGAAGAAGCCCTTCTCTCCCCATTAGAAAACGATAAGACACAGCCAACACATTCTGAACTGGTTTCTTCGGTGTCTAAATTTATAGAAGACACGGATCAATCCCTGCAAAATTACAATGAAATATCCCTTAAAAAAATGAAGGAAGAGCATACACAGAAATTACTAGCTCCTCGCCGAAAGAAGCAAAAGCTTGGTGGGATTTTATTGTTATTATTGTTACTAGGCAATTGCTTCTCTATAGACGCTCAACTTGCCTCTTCTTCTTTTGATCACCCTCTCTCCTATAAAGGAGACCCGCCTCTAAAATTGCAATGTGGTCTTTATCAGAATACGACAAATTACAGCAATAGCTCCCTTACGTTTTATCCCAGGCCAATCTGCCCATCTAACCCTTGTGACGACCCCCAGCTTATTCCTAATATAAGAGCCGGATGGGAAAATGTGGTTAAATGTCATAAAGAACAGGGAGTTGAAGAGTCCTTAAAACCTTGTGAAAAGGATTATCTGAAGAGTCTTTCTAATTATGCTTATTATCCTGAAGTTTTGGATTGTCTATATAAGAGAATAAGTCCTCTGGGGCAAGGATCAGAAAATAAGGTTTACAAAACTACATTGAATCATTCTTTTTACAACGTTTCTAAGATAGCCGTTAGGACCTTCATAGCATCACCCTACGGCTATAAACCATCTGATATCCCTCATTACCTTAAAACATTGGCCCATGTAGAAGAATCAAGCTCGGGCAACTTAGAGCTTACAGACTTTTTCCCTAAAATATATGGGGTCTATTTTGGTCCTATTCCTCCTGATTTAGAGAGAATTACTTTATACGAAGGGACAGATATCAACTCAAGAATTATTCCTGAAGGTTTGTATGATAATTATTTTCTAAGAGGTGCAAACACAGGAAATATTCCTCAGAATTTGTCAGTAAGATACGTCCCTTCTGAACAGAAACATGTATGGTCAATAGCAATATTACCTCCTCTTTATACAGAAATGGAACTTATTGAAGGAGGGTCATTGAAAGACAAAGACATTTCAGAGGGTTCAGTTATCGAATTTTACTTTATGGAATATGCATTATCAACAAGAAATATAGTTATCGGTGATAAACAATTAGGTAATAGTGGTTTGCAACCAGTGAATTACAAAAGAGCGTACCATAAGGATGATAAAATATACCTGATAAAAGAGCCGGCTGCCCCAAAGATACTTGATTTCGATGGGTTTCTTTCTTCAAACAGCCCTGTGTATCTTTTTAATAAACTCTCACTTTCGTATTTTTCTCATCGACTTTCAGGAACTAAAATATCAGACAAGTCAAAAGAATTCATTAAAACAATGAAGAACAATGATGATCTTTTCTCAAAAAGCACTGAACGGTATTTAGCACCTTACCTTATTTCTAGAGAACAACTCGAAATAATGAAAGAAAATGGAATTAATATAAAAGATTATTATTTGTAGAAACGCACGCAGAAGAAGAATCATTGGAAGTAAGTAAGGAACTTAATCTGTCAGATTAATTCCTTACTTTTACATTTTATTTTATTCTACCGTTGATAAAATAATATTATCACAACGACATTCCACCCCGACCCATTTCTTTTATTTTTTGTTGGAGTTGCTTTTCTTGGGCGAGTTGTTTGATGGTTTGACTGACTTCAGGGTCGATTTGTTGTATGTGCTCATACACTTCCTTGTTTTTGTAAAGAGATTTGCTGAGATCGGAGCGTTCCTTTTCTAGGTTAGAATTGTATTTTTTCTCAAGCTCATGGCTGAGGTCTTTAAACCGATAATAATGGGATAAGCCTTTTGTCAGGGTCTCTTGACGTCTTTGTTCTTGCTCTTGTTGTAATTTAAAAGCCGCCTCTTTAGCTTGCAAGGCCTGGGCATGAGCATCATGTTCTGCCTTCTTGATGTTTTGGAGATCATCTAAAAACTTTATGGCCTTGTCAGGATTTTCAAAGGCAGCTTTGCGGGCGAGGTCCTTTGATTTATCGGACATATAGCTTAACAAAGGAGAGGCAAGTAAGTGATTAACTTTTTCAATTTTCTGTTCAAATTGTTTAACGTAAGGCTCACGCTTTTCCTTCCAGTAGTCAATGGAAGCTGCTTCTCCTAGAGTTTTGAGACCTTCGGCAAAAACCTTTTTGTAAAAATCAGCCTCATGAAAGGCAGGGTGCTTCATATCTTCCATGACGTCATAGACGGTGTTGATTTCTCTATGGATAGAAACAGGCCCCTTTTGAAGAATCTCCTGAGCCCGGGCTTCTTCTCTTATAGTTTCGGGTTTTAAAAGAATGGACTTCTCTGAAGCTCGTCCTAGAAAATGATCAGCAACGTTTTTAAAGGCTTGTTTAGAGACGGCTCCCATGGCATGAAGCTCATCACCCAGGCGAGTGAAGAGTTTCGTGAGAACCCGGTCTTCCTCTTTCATAAGTTTAGCGAGAGAATTGGCATCCAAATAGTCGGCTGCTCCCAGCTTTTCTCCTGATTTAGAGAGAACAGATGGGAGTTTTTCGGCTCTCCAAAAGTCTAAGGTGCTGCCATAAACTTGTACATCTTCTCGGTGCCGGGTCATAGCCACATAGGTCAGATTTTGCGTCATCTCATGGGAGGCTAAAAGAAAGCTTTTATCCACCGTTGTGCCTTGGGATTTATGAATAGTTACGGCCCAGCCCTGATCGAAATAAGGATTCAGCTTAGGTGCAAAGGAAACCTTTTGATCTTCTGCGATCTTAACCTCTATTTTTTGCGCATTAATTTCCGTAATGGTGCCGATGGTACCATTCTTAACGCCAAGGCCAGAGTTATTGCGGGTAAAGACGAGCTTATCTCCTTTAGAAAAAGCCCGCTCTTCCTTAAAGATTTTCTTGCGGCCAAAATCATCTTCCACCTCTCGGTGCACGGTATAAGAAAAATCTTGACTATCAAGAATACCTACTTCCTTTAAATGACTGCGAGCTTGAGTGTTGAGATCTCGAACGTCCCGGTTGCTGTAAGCCATCATGAGGAGACTCTTATCGGGGGTTTCTTGAAACGCCTGTTTCCAGTCTTCAATTAAAGCCGCTTTAGCACCGCTTCTGACCTCAACCCTTTGGCCAGGCGTCTTCTCAACGCCAATCAAGTGATGAAGATCTTTTGACTTAAGAAGATCAGCAGCTTCATCGTATTGCAGTTTTTTGTCTTGTTTTTTATTCACAAAAAACCGTGCCATTTCCAGAGGATCGATGTTCCTGAATTCCAGAACGGGCTTATACACTTCAGGTTTTTCTAGAATCTCTTTGCCTGTGTCTTTTTGAATATTCTTCCATTTCAGAAACAGGCCATAATCTTCATGCTGGGAAGCATGAGATAATTCCTTTATCTCTCTCATAATCTCACGGAAGATCAACCCTGACGTCCGAGCGGCCATCTCATAACGAGAGACGACGTCCGTAGGAAGAGCTTCACCCACAAGATGAACATGACCTTTGTCCTGGTAGGCCTGAATGGCCTTTTGCGATTCTTGCTGTCCAAACAAGACGGTTGCTTCTTTTTGCCAGTCTTCCTTTTGGCGGACGATTTCCTCAAGGCGAGAAACCCCAACTCGCTCTGTCACCAGACGAAAGGCCGGCCCTGCTTCGACCGGCTGGAGCTGGGCCCCATCGCCCACCACAACCACTTTGACCCCTAAGCTTTGGACGGCGCCCAAAAACTTATCAAACCGCTCCACATCCACCATGCCCGCCTCATCAAGGACAAGGATGCTGAGCTCATTATACTGGCACCTTCCCTCTTCAAAGGATTTTAAAAACTTATGTAAGGTTTGGGATCTAATCCCACTGCCTTCAAGATTCTGTGCCGCTCGTCCTGTAGGCGCCAGGCCATAAACCCGATACCCGGCATCCTCCCAAATATCGCGGCAGGCTTCTAAGGCTGTTGTTTTACCAGCGCCTGCATAGCCCACAATACACTTGAGCTGCCCATCACCCACCAAATGACGAATGGCCGTCTCTTGCCCAGAACTTAGGGTATGGCCTTCTTTTTTTAAGTTCGTCTTTAAACACTCTAAACCATTCTCAAGAGAGGTGAGAGAAACAGAATGAGACACATGATCCGCCAACAGCTCAGCTGTTCCAACGAGCTTCTTTTCAGCTTTGAGCATGGTATGGGTGGTGTAGATCGCTTGCTCCCCATTGCCTTTTAGCAAAATCAATTCTTTTGAATTCTGAAGCCGAGCATCTAACCTTTGAAAAAGCGTACTGTCATCAACGTACCGTCCCAGAATCTTCTGTACATCCCCCCACATAAAGGTCGCATGATGGCGGGTAACAATATCAAGGACTGTCTCAGGACGCCTCATAATGCGGTAGAGATTGCGGAGCTGAACTTCTCGAAAGGCTTGTGTTCGTTTTGTGGTAGGCGTTGCCTCAACGAACCCTCCCATGTCTTTTTCATTTTCTGAAGAGTTTTCTTGAGTCTTTAAGGAAGAACGACCTTCAATGCCCTCTGCACGCTTTTCTTGCTCATTCACTCCCTTGCCCAATTTAACCTGAGGTTCAATATCTAATCCCTGATCCTTATAGGAACGGTGATCAAGGGTAATATCAAACCCATGCATTTTGAGATAAAAGCTGGCATATTGAGCCCACTGCTCCCGCCAAACTTCATGAGCTTCTCGTGTATTCCAGTCGCGATTCTTTTTAGAGGCGAGTCCTTGAGACGAGTCTCCTTCCACAAGTTCGCGCGTTAAAAAAAATGTGTGACAGTGGGGATTAGGTTCTCCCGTCTTTTCACAAGTTTCTACATGAAAGCTTTGAATAGCGAGCATTCCTAAACTACAGAACTGATCCTGAACATATTCTTGAGCTAAAGCCTTTCTTTGCTCATATGTTAACTCTCGGGGAAGGGAAAACTCAATCTCGCGATACACTTGAGCATCAACGCGTTTTTCGGCGGCATTGGCTATATTAGAAAGGAGCTGAATCCCTTTCTCGCGATCCGTTGCAACAAGCTGTTGAATTTCTTTGGCCCAGGCGGGCGCATTCTCAGGCAGTAAAATCTGCACGCCTTGAACGGACTTATCCTGAAAATTAAAAACCTCGCCCGTGTTCGGATCTTTAATCTGTATTCCTGAAATGTACGCAATGGCCTTTACGGGATTACCTCCGTTACTGCGTCCAATCATGCGGGTTGTGTGGTGGTATATAGCCATACGGTATTTTTTGCTTGTTTCTTCTTAGTTTTTTTTGGAAAAGTCTTAGTTGCGTGCAACGGAGCGCGGTTATATTTATATAACGTATCAGCGCGCCTAGCAAGATTTAAAAATTATCTTACGGCGGACTGACTTATAATTTTTGTGTCTTTTGTTGTTTTATAATATCTTAGATCTAACTTCTTTTCTTTTTTCTCTTTTTCGGAAGCCTTCTTGACGATTGAAAGAAGATTTGATAATTTTATGTCAAATATTTCAAAAAAGCTTTAAACAGGAAAACAGGCCTCATGGACGACGATATCTCTAAAATTGAAGACAAAATAAATCTGCTCCGACAAAAAAGAGAAAAGATAAAAACACAAAAGGCCATGCTCTTGCTTAAAGAAGCTCAGGGGATTCTTTCTGATAACTTCTCTTATGAGCTCGTCCTTTCCATTCTTAAAAA
>JAIESK010000044.1 GCA_019746105.1 Alphaproteobacteria bacterium | reverse complement strand
TTGTGGACCTCCTTTGCTGTAAATGTATGTTTACATGGCACCTAGATGCCGTACATAGGTCATTTAATATGACCTCCGAAGGCAGGTCCATACCATTATCCCCTCGCATGAGAGGGGCCAGTGAATTACTCATTGCGCAGCAATGTAATAATGTTCTTTACTTAAAAGAATTCCTCATTCCTGCGGAATAAGTTGGTTTGTCCTGGATCAATCCTCGCCTCCGCGAGGATGACATAGTGGGAGTTAAAGGCTTATTATTAAAAAACTTCCGCTGTTAAGGTACTTAAGTCGACATGAACGTAACTTGACAATCTTCTTTAAGCATACTATACAACAAGTAATTAAAAGTTATATTAATAGGTGTAATTATGTCAAAAAAATTAATATTTTTACTATTGATGTCTGGGGTTATACTCTCCCCTATAAAAACTTATGCTATGGATGATGAAAAGGGACCATCTAATACTTTAACCATTAGAGGTTATAAACTAGATGCTACTGATTTCAAGTCTGCTGCTCATTCGCAAGAAGTAAATGGTGGCATTATATTGACTTCTGGTGAGACTATATTGCCACCCCCTGCCTTTGCTGTATTGTTATGTGGTGATATTTTATTACCGCCTGATACTCAACTATCACCTAATTCTAGGTTGCAAGATACTACGATTAAATTTCAACTTAAAATTGAAATACCACCAGAAGATGTAGTAAAACAACTGATACAAAGATCTTATCAGGTGCTGCCACTACTGAAATCTGGCACTACTTATCTTCCTACGTATAGAACTGATTCTCTCTATATGGAAGAAGTTAATTATCACCATCCAGAATTTTCTCGTCTAAGACTATTAGGGAGAATAGAATAAATTCCCCCAGATACAACTCTGGATTCTCTGGTGCACCTTCGTCAGTTCCTATGATAATGTAGGAATTGATATTGTTAGAAGAGGTATTTTATTAAACCCATTTTGTAGCTAGATACCTTGTCGACTTTTGCCGTATGATATTTAGTTTTTGATTGCGGATCTTTATAAAAATGTGGTTAAAAAGTTAAATCCAATTTTCCACTATCATAATGAAGATCAAAATCCATTTCTGGCGAGTCAGGATTTTCTTGATCGAAAAGATCAACGGCCGTGTTATAACAGTCTCGGCAATTGGGACTTTCCCCGTTACAGTCATCACCACAATGATTTAAGATGTATTGGTCGATATCCCCCAGCGAATTGACGGCGCTGCTTGTGAGTAAGCAAACAAAACCAGCGAGAATAAAATATTTTGCCATGAGGCCTCCATTTTTCAGCATTTTATTATTTTTACTTTACCATAAAATCAATGATAAATCTATTTTTTCAAATAGCCATAAAAGCCGAAAATAATATAGCCAGTTCCCTGCCCTTACTCATTCATCCTCTTGATGTGTTTTAATGGTCACGGGGCGCCTGAATGTTGTGGTAACAGGTCTGTTTTCAGCCCTGGAGCTTTGTTCGTGAGTAAACTTAACATCTTCAGGGAGATCAATTTTTCTGGGCGCAACCATGGGAACCGTTACGGCTTCTAAGGCCGGTAACTGTTCAAGACCTTCAAGTTCATCCAATTGGCCTTCACGAACGTGGATCGTTTCAAGTTTACCAAGAACGTGATCAAAATTGAGGGTATGGAGAGAAACTCCCCTGATTTCGATTGACTGTAGGTTTTCAAAATTCTCAAGCCCTTCTATGCTGCCAATAGGTAACAAGCCTCTCCCCTCAGCGTTAATACGAAGTGTAACTAAATTTGGATCAGGGCGCGTAAAAACTATTTTTCCAATGTGTTTCATAGGCTGAAGAATATTACTTATATCTAAGACAGCCCTGCCAGATTCAGACGTTGCATACATTTCCAACCCCTTTAAAGTTCCGACCGAAGTTCCTCCAAGATGGATTTGTGTCTCTTTTAAATTAGGAAATAACTCGAGAGACTCTAATTTTGTTCCCGACAAATCTAAAACACGTAAATTGGGAAGATTATTGAGCCCCTCAAGCCGCGAGAAACTTGATCTCTTTAAAAGTAAATTTTCGATTTTATCATTTTTGTTTATAAATTTAAGGGCTTCCAGATAGGTGATCCCTACAAAAAATTGATCTTGAGAGGATAATGTTTCTTTCTGAAAAACATCTAAATTTTCAATCCCTTGAATTTCAATAAATTGTGATTCTGCATTGTTAATACGAATGTCGTGATGCGCAGGATCTATAACCAGAGATTCGACAACACTTCCATTTAAATTCAGTTGAGTGAGAGAGGGAATATCTCCTAAATCAAGGACTTCTACGTCACTCTGAAATAAAGTCAAAGTCTTTAACTGATCTAAGTAACGAAGATTAGTCATTTTCTTTAAAATTTCACCTCTTGAAACTGTAAGCTCGGAGATCATACTTTTCGCTTGCTCAAATTGAGGCAAAATCTGATTTAACCCCATGAGCGTGCCCGTACTTATTTCTGAAAAAAGAAGTCTCTTTGTTTTTTTGAACAAGGTTTCCTGAATTTCAAGAGGAGCCTCTTTTAATTGCCCAGATTCACTTAAGAAAACACTAACAACAGCTTTCGAAAGGGACTGTAGTGGAGGTACTTGCATATCCCAATCTATCGACTCCAAGACCTTAGTCAAAAGCTCTGCAATATCATTAATCTTTTCTGCGGAAATTCCTCCCCAACTCATACGACTGAGCCCTTCAATAAAACTGATTTTTGAAGTCTCCAGCTTTAAGACATCATTTTCAAAATTAGGTAAAATCTGAAAAAATGCAGAAATATCAGCATCATTCTCAAAAGACATCTGTTGAAGGTTAAGTCCTTGTACTTTCGTAAAAAAGACATCCTGGATTATAGGAGGGAGCTGATTTTTAAACCCCCTCCCTAACCTGTCAGAAAATAGAATCATCTCGTAGCGATCGTTCCAATCTATCCCATCCAATACTTTAGAGAGGAATCCTGCAATTTTTGAAGTACGATGTTCCGGAAGCTCTTTCCAATCAATGTTTGCGAATGCTGCAATAAACGCGATTTTTTCAGTCTGTGCTTTCAACACATCGTTTTCAAAATCAGGGAGAACTTGAACAAAGTTAGGACTTCCTTGCCGAATATTAACGGCCTGAGTTTGTTTGAAAAAAACTTCCTGAATCTCTGGAGAGACCGTTTCGTTTAATTTTCCATCTTTGTCCAGAAAAATATCAGTAATAGACTCTCCAATCCGCTGCAGGGTATTGCTGTCATTCCATAACAAGGTATCCAATACCTTCGATAACAATCCTGTAATTTTCGAAGTATTGTCTTCAGGAACTTCTGACCAATTAAGACCACTTAATGATTGAATAAAGTTGATTTTTAAACCCTGTGTTTTTAACACATCATTTTCAAAATCAGGTAAAACTTGAATAAAGTTAGGTTTTACTTCTTGAAAATCAATGGCCTGAATTTGCTTAAAAAAGGTTTTCTGAATTTCTGGCTGGATAGCTTCGTTTAATTTTCCAGTTTTATCTAGGAAGACATCAACGATAGAGCGTGTAATGCGACGAAGGGTATCGGGGTCATCCCATCTTAGCGTATCCAATACTTTCGATAACAGCTCTATCATTTTTGAGGTACTTTCCGCAGGGATTTTAAACCAATCAACTCCACTTAAGGATCCAATAAACTGGATTTTTAAATCCTGAGTATCCAATGATAAAGAATCCAATGTTCTTGATAATAATCCTGTCATTTTTGAGGCATTTTTTTCAGAAATTTTTTCCCGATCAAGAGCGCCTAAGGATGCAATAAACTTTATTTTTAAATCCTGAGTATCTAATGATAAAGAATCCAATGTTCTTGATAATAATCCTGTAATTTCTGAGGCATTGTCTTTAGAAACTTCTGCCCAATCAATTCCACTTAAGGATGCAATAAACTTGATTTTTAAATCTGGGGTCTCCAACATATCATTCTGAAAATAAGGCAACACCCTAGCGAAGTTAGACTTTATAGCTTCTTGAAAATCTAGTGATTGAGTTTTCTTGAAAAAAACGTCTCGCACTTCTTGCGGAACTGTTTCGTTTAAGTTTTCATCTTTATCTAGAAAAACATCGACGATAGAGTTTGTAATCCGCCGAAGAGTATTCGGGTCATCCCATCCTAGCGTGGACAATATGTTTGATAAAAACCCCGAGATTTCTTGTATTGCCAAGGAAGGCATATGTTGCCAATTCATTGTTTTCAATAGTGAAATAAAATTAATCTTTGAATCATTGTCGGCCAAAAGTCTGGGCATCATTTGATAGAGCGACTCTGTCGTTTTTGTCTTGCTTAACTGAGGAAACAAAAGCCAGAGAGACTCTTCTGCAGTAAGTGGTTCAATCGCTGCTGGTTTGGTTTCAATCTCCAAAGCTGCTTGGTTTTTAGGATAGCCAATATCCTTAATTTCTCCATGTCCACCACCCTGATACATTCTAAAAGAATAGAGAGGGACAGTAGATTCTTCAGACTTTTTCACAAGAACAGTAATATCACCCATCACGTCATTTCGCATAGCAGACCAACTCAAACCTTGAGGTTTAAAGTCATACACAAGGTCAGGATTCATAAAGGAAAAGACTTTGCGAAAGGAACTTAAGATCCAGTTTATCCGATCTTCTTCAAATTTTTTCTGAATATTTTCTCGGGCCTCTTTTTCTTTCTCAGGGTCGGCTTCATTCACAACCTCAAGCACGGGAAAAGGATCCAAGTCTAATGAAAATAAGTTTTGAAACATCCGGAGCATATTGATGTGCCCTGTGTTTAATTCGTTATTACCCTGCACATAGTCCACTTTTGGCCCGATTCCATCAAAATTCAAATCTGCAATAACACGATTCCACCAAGATCGGGTGTCGGTATAGCCATTATTGCTCATCATGGGAGATTGATATTTCTCAAAAAATTCAATGGCATTTTGAAGCCGTTTAAACTGGGGACTGCCTTCCGCAAACTTCTTTTGCTGGTCAAGCAAAGGTGTCACATTAAATGCTTGTGTTTTTCGATCATAAAGCAGCATGTTTGCCATATGCCGTGGCATAACATCGACGCAGTCCGCAAAAGTACTCGCTTTGTTAAAAAATTGATCCTTGGCACGATCATAACGCCAAGCCCCCCCATTGCTAATGGGTGAGATGTCAGATTGGTAGGGAATGGGGGCTTCAGCCATTCCTAGGGCTGAAAGGGCCAGCAAATCATCCATATCCAATTCATCATGTTCTAAAATTTCTTCAGCACTCACAGGTTCACTTACAAAAGGAACTTCTGGATCAACGATGTCATCGGGCGTGGCCTTGATATGATTTTGAATATCTTCTTCCGTATTAAACTTATGGGAAAAGAAGGATTCTATCAGCTGTTCCGTTGTATAGGCAGGAAAAATGGAATCTTTTTCACTTTGAACAGCACTTTGAATTGCATTTACGAGGGGATTGAGCGTTTCTTGGAAGAACTTATCTTTAAACCTCGCTTCATCCTTAACGAATTTATCTGTCTTTTGCTTAATTTTAGCACTCATGTAATTCTCTGTAGCCTCTATGAGATTTTGCTGGGCCACTTGCAGTTGTTCAGGGGGTAAATTTCTTCCCTTAACAGCTTCAGCCTTCTGGATAAGCACCTTTCTAAGACGTTCATCCTTCTCCTGCTTAAGAATATCATCAAGACGTTTGATAAAATCACCTTTCGTTTTTACGCTAATACTTTGAATAGCTTGATTCAAAGAATCCAACTTTGCTTTCTCTTCTTCTACGCTAAGGGCGGGCCTTTCTTTTAAAGTTGAAAATAGTGCGTTTTTAAGGGCTTCTACATTAACGTCTTTTCCCTCCCGTAAATCATTCACAAAACTAAGCAAGTGTTCAATGGTCTGAACCTTATCAACATTCTTCCCAAAATTCGTCTCAAATTGGGATTCGCTAGTAAAAGTCCCTCCTGTTGAGGGGAATAAGATCTTCACCATTTGCCAAGAGGGATTATCGGATGTATCTCCGGCATAATCACGACTTCCATCTTCCTTATAAGCTGGAGTATAGGGCCCAAACATACGAATATTTTCGACAAGGCCGGTTGCAAGACCAGCTGCCCCTAGAACGGGGGAATTACGCTCTTTTCCCTTTCGATAGTGTTTCGTTGTCCCATTGTAAGCTCCAATAGGAATCGTTGCCATCGCCGTTGACGACAACGTCACAAGACCTAAGAGAACAGGGTATAATATCTTTTTCTTTATGGAAATACTTCTCTTGAACATAACATCAATTTATAAAATCAATACCATATCTATAGTATAATTAATACATGTTAAATAAAAGTTAACCGCAATTGGACGTTACAAGGCGGTGAGAACTTCTTGCCTTCCACTCTTCTTCCTTTTAAGAATATGCTTATGAATGCAATACCACCTCTTTTAACTCTGAATAATGCGCACCTCCGGTTCGGGGAGCGGGTTATCTTTGACAACGTCTCGCTCTCCCTTTTTCCGCGGGATCGCGCGTGTCTTGTGGGCCGGAATGGAAGTGGCAAATCAACACTTCTTAAAGTGATCACAGGACGCCTCGATCTAGATCGGGGAGAGCGCTTTTCAAAACCCCATCTTAAAATTGGTATTCTCGATCAATCACTGGCCCCTTCTAAACCAATTTCTATTCAGACCTACTTAGAGAGCCAGCTAGAGGGCAAGGTTGAAAGTCATCATCTGGAAGAAACCTTAAGTCACCTCGAGCTTGCATCTGAGAAAATGCTAAATGACCTTTCGGGAGGCGAATCCCGGCGCGTCATGTTAGCAAAGGCCCTTGTGGGCAAGCCGGATGTGCTTTTGCTGGATGAGCCCACCAACCATCTGGATCTCCCCACCATTGAATGGCTTGAGGATTACCTTAAATCCTACCCAGGCGCCATCCTTATGATCAGTCACGATCGCGCCTTTCTTTCCAAGCTTTCTCAGCGCACCTTTTGGCTGGACCGGGGTGAGCTGCGTATTCTAGAAAAGGGCTATCCTGAATTTGATGACTGGGCAGAGACCATTCTCGAACATGAAATTCGCACGCAAGAAAAGCTTTCCCAGAAAATTGCCCAAGAAACCGAATGGCTCCACAAGGGGGTCACCGCCCGCCGGCGTCGAAACCAGGGGCGCCTTCGCAATCTTCTTGCTTTGCGCCAGGAAAAAAAGCAACACCAGGGGCCCCAAAGTTCCATTGTGATTTCAAACCAGGAAGACATCTCCGGGAGCAAGCTTGTTTTTGAAGCCAAACATGTGTTTAAAAGTTTCTCCGATCGCCCCCTGATTAAAGATTTTTCTTGCCGCATCCTTAGAGGTGAGCGCATTGGCATCATTGGCCCTAATGGAGCCGGAAAATCCACCCTTCTAAAGCTTTTGACGGGAGAGGTTCCCCCTGATCAAGGCAACATTCGGCGGGCAAAAAACTTGGAAATTGCTCTCTTTGACCAAACTCAAGGCACTCTGGATTTGGAGTCAACGCCGTGGCAAACCCTCTGTGAAGGGGGTGGTGATCAAGTTATGGTCCAAGGCACGCCGCGTCATGTGATGGGATATCTGCAGGATTTTCTTTTTGATCGTAAGCAAGCCCTAACTCCTTTAAGAAGTCTGTCGGGAGGTGAGCGCAATCGCCTTTTACTGGCAAAAATTCTTGCAAAACCCAGCAATCTCTTGATTCTGGATGAGCCTACCAATGATTTGGATATGGATACCTTAGACCTTCTCCAGGAATACTTGGCTGATTATCCTGGCACCCTACTCCTTGTCAGCCATGATCGTGACTTTCTCGACCGTACAACCACCAGCATCCTTGCTCTCGAAGGAGAAGGCCGCGTGCAGATGTACAGAGGCGGCTACACGGATTATGTGGTACAGTGCTCCCCTCAAAAAGTTGTAAAGGAAGAGAAGAAAAGAAGTGAAGCACCACCCCCTACTCCCAAAGCAAAAGAAAAACTCACCTATAAGGATGCGAGAGATTTATCCCTTTTACCGCAAGAAATTGAGGATCTTACGGGGCGAATTCAATCCTTAGAAAAACGAATGGAAGATTCGACTTTTTATCAAAAAGATCCGGAAGGTTTTGATAAAGTTATCGCTGAACTTCAAGATTTAAGACACCGCATCATGGAAAAAGAAGAACGTTTGATCACCCTTTTAATCAAGGAAGAAGAGCTGCAAAAAGGATAAAAAATGCTAAACTTTCACAAAACCCCTTCCCCTCACTTTAATGAACGCGCCCTGCCCCTTGATTCCATCATTCTCCACTACACCGATATGCCAACTGCAGATGAAGCTCTTGCTTGGCTGTGCCATCCCACATCACAGGTTAGCGCTCACTATCTTATTGATGAGGCAGGAAAGACCTATCGGCTGGTTGAAGATGAAAAACGGGCCTGGCATGCGGGGGAAAGCTTTTGGCAAGGGTGTACAGACATAAATAGCTGTTCCTTAGGAATTGAACTTTCCAATCCTGGCCATAGTCATGGGTATCAGCCTTTTCCAGAGGCTCAAATTGACGCTCTTCTCCAGTTGTGTGAACAATTAAGGGACCGCTGGGATATTCCCAAGAACCGAATTCTAGGCCATTCCGACATCGCCCCGCGCCGCAAGCAAGATCCAGGTCATCTTTTTCCTTGGGAAAAACTTGCAAGAGAGGGACTAGGGCTGTGGCCTTTTTCTCCCAACCCTGTCATTGCGAGCAATGATAATCCTGTGGAAAAGTCTCTTGCCACCATCGGTTATGAAACAATCTCCCTTCCTCATACGATCAGAGCCTTTAAGCGGCATTTTCAACCCCATCAAGGAGATGATCGGGTCGATGAGGAAACTCATTCTTTGATTCAAGGCTTGTTAGATAGCCTAAAAATGCCTATATAAAAGGGAACAGATGGCCGGAGAGGTGCTGCGTTTTCGCAGAGGAAAGTCCGGGCTCTTTATAGGCACGGTGCCGGA
>JAIESK010000027.1 GCA_019746105.1 Alphaproteobacteria bacterium | reverse complement strand
ATTCGGTCACACCTTGAATAAACGAAAGTAGTAAGATTTGCTCTAGAGTCATAGGGGCTCCTTATGGTAGAAAGTGTGGAAGTAGCATAAAATTAACTTCAATCCAAGGAAAAACTCCCATGCGGAAACTCTATCATTACTGGCTCTGCCCTTTTTCCCGAAAAATACGCCTTCTTTTAGCTGAAAAGAAACTTCCCTTTACTCTAGAAGTCATCAAGCCTTGGGATCCTCAACCCTCTCTCCTTCAATTAAACCCTGAAGGACTTCCCCCCATTCTTACCGATGACGATGGGAAAAGCATTTGTAATGCCTATCCTATTACAGAGTATCTTGAAGAAGTTTATCATGAACAACCAAATTTAGGAAAAGCTTCTCTTGAGCGCGCTGAAGTCAGGCGTCTCATTGCTTGGTTTGACGAAAAATTTAATAGTGAAGTTACTCATAATTTGGTTTTTGAGAAAGTCTTGCGCCGTAAAATGGGACAAGGTGGACCTGATTCAGCGACCATCCGCATTGGAAACGCTAACATTCATGATCACCTAGAGTATATCTCTTGGCTATGTGATCGGCGCAATTGGCTTGGAGGAGAAGAATTTTCCCTTGCAGATATTTCAGCGGCTGCCCACTTATCATGCGTTGACTACCTTGGAGATGTGCCTTGGAACAAACACCCTGTGGCAAAGCTTTGGTATTCGCGGGTTAAATCACGCCCCAGCTTTCGCGACATTTTAGCCGATAGCGTCCCTGGAATCACTCCCTCCCCTGAATATACGGATTTAGATTTTTAGGTTTTATGAAAGAAATTTGCACTTCGTCTCTCTCTGAAAAACGTTGGGTCTTACGCCCGTATGATGAGGCTCTTATCCTCACTTTCATGCAAAAATTAGGTTTCTCAGAAACATTAGCGCGTCTTTTAGTCATGCGTCATCAAACCCTTGAGTCTTCCTCTCTTTTTCTAGAGCCCAGCCTCCGTCGCCATTTACCCGATCCACTGATTCTAAAGGACATGAACAAAGCTGTACAGCGTCTATGTCAAGCCATCAAGGCGGGTGAGAAAATTCTTGTTTGGGGTGATTATGATGTGGATGGCGCCACCTCTAGTGCTCTTCTCCATCGTTTTTTTAGAACCATCGGTATCCCCATTTCTCTTTATATTCCTGATCGCATCAAGGAAGGTTATGGCCCTAACATTGCAGGTATTCAGAAGTTTATTCACGAAGGCTACACGGTCATGGTGACCGTTGATTGCGGCACGACCTCCTTTGATGCTATTGAAGCAGCAACAGGCATGGACGTGATCGTGTTGGATCATCACGCGCCTGAAGCTAAACTCCCCAAAGCTTATGCTCTCATTAATCCCAATCGCCTTGATGAAGATCCTGTGACAACCCAGACTCTTGGCCACTTGGCTGCAGTAGGCATATCTTTTTTATGCGTTGTAGCCCTTAATCGTACTTTAAGAGAAGCTGAGTTTTATAAAGCACGGCAAGAACCTGACCTTCTTTCCCTTCTTGATCTTGTAGCTTTAGGCACCGTTTGTGATGTGATGTCTTTGACGGGACTCAACCGCACTTTTGTCTCTCAAGGCCTTAAAATCATGGCGAAGCGACAAAATATAGGACTCAAAGCCCTTGCTGATATGGGCGGACTCTCAGAACATCCCACACCCTACCACTTGGGTTTTGTTCTGGGACCTCGCATTAATGCAGGTGGACGGGTCGGGGAATCCTTTTTAGGCGCACATCTTTTATCGACGGAAAACCTGGAGGAAGCCATCGAGATTTCTAAAAAGCTCGATAGTTATAATGAAGAGAGACGCCTTCTTGAAGCGGAGGCCTTAGAGCAAGCTCTTATCCAAGTCAATCCAGAAACCCCTTTTATTGTGGTAGACCGGGACGGGTGGCATGAAGGGGTGATTGGTATTGTGGCCGGGCGCCTTAAGGAAAAATACCACAAACCTACAGCTGTCATTACGTGGAATGAGGACGGCATAGGAAAGGCCTCCGCCCGCTCCATCCCTGGCTTTGATTTCGGTCAATTTGTCCACAAAGCCCACCATTTGGGGTATCTTTTAGGAGGAGGTGGCCATGCCATGGCTGCTGGTTTCTCTCTTGCTAAAGAACAGCTTCCCCTCTTCAAGAAGTTCCTTACAGACGAACTGTTAAGAGTTGCTCAAGAGGTTGACTTAAGTCCTTTGGTTTTGTGCGATGGATATTTGGATTTAGCGTCTCTCACACCAGTTCTTTTAGAGGAAATTGATAAACTCTCTCCCTTTGGGATGGGCAATCCGGGACCCAAATTTATCTTCTCTGATATCGTGGTTACCTCTTACACCCTTATCAAGGATGAACATATTAAATGTCGCTTTACTCAAGGGGATGGAGTTAATATTGAAGGCATTGGCTTTCGCCTGAAAGGCTCCGCTCTTGGGGATATTCTGATGGAAGCAAAAGGTCGCCCCTTTGACCTTCTCGCTTCTCCCAAACTCGATACCTGGGGTGGAAAGACAAAAATCACTCTCATGATTGAAGATGTGGCCATTCCTTCTCTCAGCTTAAAGAAGATAGGGTGAACTTATGCGCCCTGAAATTCTCTTTCCCCTTTTTGCGCCTCTTTCAAGCCTAAAGGGGATTGGGCCCAGTTTGATTAAAACCCTGAATCGACTTCAAATCAAATGCATCTTTGATCTGGTGTGTCACCTTCCCGTTGGAGTGGCTCATTTCCCTTTGAAACACTCTCTCAAGGAATGCCGACCTGGAGAATCCGTGGCTCTTGTCATTAAAATTCTCGACTACAGCGCTCCCACACGAAAGCCCTTTAAGGTCATGTGTGAAATAGGAAAGGATCCCTTCAATCTCACGTTTTTTAAAGCCTACCCTAAATCCATTGAAACGCGACTACCAAAAGGCCAGCAACGCCTTATATGCGGAACTATTGAGCGATTTCTGGGAGAATGGCAATTGGCCCACCCAGAGCGCATTGCTCCCGCAGAAGTGGCGCCCTATTGGAAAGAAAAAAGCCCTCTATATCCCTTAACCGCAGGACTCTTTCAAAATCAAGCCCAGAGATTTACGGAACTCGCTTTGGAACGCCTTCCAGACCTTCCCGAATGGATTCCCACGGCTCATCAAAACAATACCTGGCCTTCTTGGAAAACAGCTTTTAAAGCGGTTCATGCCCCTCAAGTTGAGTCAGACCTGTTGCCCCACCATCCGGCCAGAGAGCGCCTAGCCTTTGATGAGCTTTTTGCAGACCAATTGGCCCTTAGTTTAGTGCGCAATTCTCAAACCAGAGGAAAAGCGATTGCATCAAGAGGGACCTTAAAAGCAAAAATTCTTAAAGCCTTTGACCATCCCCTTACTCCAGGACAGACAAAGGCCTTGAGAGAAATTGAAGACGATATGACCTCAACGCGCCGTATGGTTCGTTTAATTCAAGGCGACGTGGGATCAGGCAAAACCCTGGTAGCCTTACTTGCCATTGCTGATGCCATCGAGGGAGGCTATCAGGCAGCCTTTCTTGTCCCCACAGAAGTCCTTGCCAATCAACATGCAAAAACCCTTACAAAATTAGCCGCCGAAGCTGGCATTTCGGTAGCCCTTCTCACGAGTCGCCAAAAACAAAAACAAGCTCTCTATGATGATTTAAAAAGCGGTAAAACCCACCTTATCGTGGGAACTCATGCTCTTCTGCAAGAAGACGTTCAATTTGAAAATCTTGGACTTGTGGTTATTGATGAACAGCACCGTTTTGGAGTCGAACAACGTATTAATCTGACCTCAAAGGGTCAAGATGTGGATGTGCTCATTATGACCGCAACCCCTATTCCGCGAAGCCTGCAACTCACAACCTATGGGGATTTAGAAGTCTCTCGCATCTTTGACAAACCTCAAGGAAGGCAACCTATTCAAACTCGTGTTTTGGGATTGAATCGCCTTGACGAAGTCGTGTCCGGTCTTAAGCGATTGTTAGTAGAAGGACAAAAAGTGTACTGGGTGTGTCCTTTGGTGGAAGAATCGGAAGTTATGGACCTGGCTGCTGCTACAGATCGATATGAGCACCTCAAATCTCTTTTTGGGGAGGAGAAAGTGGGTCTTGTTCATGGAAAACAAAAGGCAGAGGAAAAAGAAGCAGCCATGGCTGCTTTTAAAGATGGGACTTCACAAATTCTGGTGGCCACAACAGTTATTGAGGTAGGCATTGATGTGAGAGATGCGACCCTCATGATTATTGAGCATGCAGAACGCTTTGGCCTTGCGCAACTGCACCAACTACGAGGTCGAGTAGGTCGAGGGGATAAAACCTCTCATTGCCTTCTCCTTTATGGTTATCCTATTTCAGAAATTGGCAAGCGACGCCTTCAAGTCATGAAGGAAACCAACGATGGCTTCCGTATTGCAGAGGAAGACCTCCGTTTGCGTGGGGGAGGTGACGTGTTGGGAACAAAGCAAAGCGGCCTTCCCTCTTACCGTCTAGCTGACCCTTTAACTTGCGGACCTCTTTTAGAAAAAGCCTACATAGCCGCCCAAGAGCTTTTAAAAGAAGATCCCTACCTGAAATCTCCTCAAGGGAAAGCTGCTCGCATTCTTCTTTCTTTGTTTCGACAGGAGAAAGGGATTGCTCGGTTAACATCAGGATAAATGATGCAAGAGATTACTTGGAATAATCACAATATACCCATTGTGTACAAATCAAGTCTGCGGGTCAAACGGATTTCCCTACGTTTATCTCCTAAAGAACTTGCTTTTATCCTAACTCATCCGCCACGGACCCATCACCGTCAACTTCAACACTTCCTCGATCAATGTGGACCATGGATTAAGCAACAACTTGAAAAACTTACAGATGTCCCTTCCCTTCATCCAGGGACGATTCTCTCCCTTTATGGAGAAGACTTTGAATGTATTCATGATCCCTTAAGACGTAAACCTGCACTTTGTCAGGAAACAAAAACTTTGCACCTTCCTCCTAAGTTTTCACAAAAGGACCTTCATTCTCTTTTTAAAAAGATCGCTCATGAAAAACTCCTTCCTCTTTTATACAAGGTAGTTGAAACTTTAGGCCAAAAAGTGGAGAAAGTTTCTTTTCGGGATAGCAAAACAAGGTGGGGTAGCTGCTCAGGACGTAAAACCATTTCTTTAAACTGGCGGCTTGTATTTCTTCCGCCTGAGGTTGGTCACTACGTCTGTGCCCACGAGGCCGCCCATCTTTTACATATGAATCACAGTAAAGCCTTTTGGAAAGTGGTGGAAGGGATTTGCCCTGCTTACAAAAAACACCGAAAATGGCTCAAAGTTAATGGATCAGCGTGGATGCGATTTTAAAACCAGTATTTTACGCCCGCTGCAAAAGCTGTAGAAGCATCTTCAACTCCATGAAAGGTTCCAAACATCCCAGAGCGATGATGGTAACGCAAGACAAAGGCCCAGTTAGGATGGCAAGGGTGAGAAAAAGTAACTTCCGCCATCACAAAATTTAAAGTTTTGGATGTTTTATCACGCCCTCTCCTTTTGACTTCGAGTTTTGGCCGACTGGTGGCAATACTAATTCCGTCTCCAATAGCCATAGTTGTTGGCATTGTCTTATTCCAAGGAAAGGACCACCAACGAGCCACAAGGATAGCTGGGTTTAGTTCAAAATTATCTTGATCTCCAAAGTGTTGAACAGCCTGCCCTTCATATTCAAATCCCAAACGATTATCTAAAAAGCGTACCAATTCTTTCGAAACAGCAATCGCAACAATTCCCGAATCTCCAAAGTCACCATCTTGAATGATTCTACTCGAGGTCTGCGATGTTAAAGGCCCTGCAAAAATTGTTGTTGCCCATCCGCGAGACCACCAGGGTTTTTCTGGCTCACACGCCTGCAGATCTACTTTTGCAGGACAATTTCCTGCAAAAGCAGGCTGAATGATCAAGAATGAAAGCAAACAAAGAATAAACCACATTTATTTTCTCCTTATTATTGCCGCGGCACATAAACCCCTTTTCGCTGCGAATCAAAGAATAAACTTCGTGGATTTTCATCTAGTTTTTCAAAGAATTGCCTGGCTGTTGTTACCATTTCGCGGGTTTCATTTAAGGTCTGGATAATCTCATAAGATCCTGTTTGAGTCAATGAATCGATCGCAATACGATTTTCTTTTAACAATTGATGAATATCTTTAGCAACACCTTCAACCTGTAGCAAAGCACTATCTGCAGAGCGTCCAAGATGCTGAAGCTCAGTATC
Source organism: Alphaproteobacteria bacterium (assembly GCA_019746105.1). Taxonomy (GTDB): domain Bacteria; phylum Pseudomonadota; class Alphaproteobacteria; order UBA9655; family UBA9655; genus UBA9655. The sequence continues at coordinate 2,616 of JAIESK010000027.1, read as the reverse complement.
AAAAGTATTCATAGCCTTACGCGTATCTTTAATTAAATCCTTCAAAGGACCTGCACTTTCCGCAAGATTCTGCGCCAAAATATCAACGTTTTTTAAAGCGTCCGAAAACCGCTCTCGATTCGCTTCGTTAAAGGTAGCATTTATTCGATCAATAAGATTAGCGAATTTATTTACCATTCGTGGCAAGGTTGTCATGATTTCTTCAACCCCAGAATAACGGGAGGGAATCACAGGGTAAAGCTCTCCTTTTTTTGCTTTAAGAAGAGGACTATCCTTACTTCCTCCCGAGATTTGAACGAATTTATAACCAGTGAGACCTTGTAATTCAAGGGAAGCAAATGAATCCTCTCGTATAGAAATATTTTCTTTAAGTCCGACAAGAACATTCACACGATCAGGGGTGTCAAGATCAAGCTTAATATTTTTAACCGTTCCTACAGGGACACCTAAGTAGTTAACCGGCCCCCCCAGAGTCAAGCCCGTTACAGATCCAGGAAAATAAATGGTATAATATTTAACTTTATAATCGAAATCCATCTTCGCAATCCACAGGAAAAAAGCCAAAATCCCTGTGGTTAACAAAAGGACGAAAGTACCTACAATCAAATATCCAGCTCGTGTTTCCATCTTTACTCCCTAAAACCGGCCAGGGCCGTTTTCCCTCGAACGCCATGAAAATAGGCACGAATCCAGGGATGATCATTATCTAATAAAGATTTTAGTGTCCCTACAATTGCCTTTTTGTCAACTAAAACCGCAATGCGATCACAGAGGCGACTTATACTATCTAAATCATGAGTGACCATAATAACCGTTAAATTTAAATTGTCTCTCAAGGTTAAAATAAGGTCATCAAAATCCGCAGCAGCAATAGGGTCAAGACCTGCAGTGGGCTCATCTAAGAAAAGGATTTCTGGGTCTATAGCAAGAGCGCGTGCAAGAGCGGCTCTTTTCACCATACCTCCTGAAAGCTCAGCGGGATATTTGAAAAAATCATCTTCCTTCAATCCCACCATTTTCAACTTAATAAAAGCCATTTCCCGTGCCAACTCATTCGGCATATTTTCCATATCCTTCATCGGAATTTGGATATTTTCTCCTACGGTAAGTGAACTAAAAAGAGCTCCTCCCTGAAAGAGAACACCCCAATGAGATTGCATATGAAGCTTTGTAATTTTTTCAAGAGATCCAATTTTAGTCTTTAAAACAGTAATTTCTCCCTCTTTTGGAGTCATTAACCCCAAAATTGTATTCATGAGAACCGATTTTCCTGCACCCGATCCGCCCACAATACCAAAGATTTCTCCTTGATATATATCCAAATCAAGGTGTTCATGAATGATCTTTCCCCCCAATTCAGTGACCAAATTACGAATAGATATAATGGGTGTTTGATTCGTCATTTAAATCCCTACTTTTGAAAAGAAAATAGAGAGAAGGGCATCGGCAATAGTCACTAAAAATATGCTTTCAACCACAGAGCGTGTTGTACATATACCAATACTTTCAGCCGTTCCTTTCACACGCATCCCTTCAAAACAACTGACAAGGCCTATAAGTCCTCCGAAGAGAGGAGCTTTTAAAATTCCGATCCAAAACCCGCCTAAGGTCACGGACTCACTAATACGATGAATGTAGAGTTGAGGAGTCACGTCTAAAGAAAAAATAACCATAATCCCCCCGCCAATCAACCCAGCTATGTCAGCAGCAAAAGTTAAAAGAGGCATAACTAGGACAAGCGCTATGATGCGAGGAAGAATCAAAACATCCATAGGATTTAACCCTAAAGTATTCAGAGCATCCACCTCTTGATTGATTTTCATAATTCCTATTTGAGCTGTAATAGAGCTTCCCGTACGTCCCGCCACCAATATAGCTGTGATAAGAACACCAATTTCGCGTAACATAGATATACTAACCAAGTTAATCGTATAAATTTCAGCTCCAAAACGTCTGAGCTGCTCTTCACCTTGATAAGCAAGTACAAGCCCTAAAGAAAGGGCCAAAAGAGATATAATCGGAAGAGCATTCACTCCCATTTTTTCTATATGATAAAAGACAGATACAATTCTCAGTCTCTTGGGATGAAGACAGGTTAATAATAAACCTACTGTAACTTGACCTAGAAAAGCAATAAGATCGAGCGCTAGAAAAACAAGTCCTAGACTTACTTTTCCTATTTCTATAAGCCGCTCTTCAAAAAAAGAGCGGGGACGATGAATTTTTTCAAAGGAGGGTTTATAAGGAGAAAGGCGTGAAGAAAGGCTTTGAAAAGCCGCGCTTTCACTTTGAAGTTCAACGTGATGCCCTTTAAATTCTAAATCGTGCATTGTCCGTTGCAAAAGCCACACTCCGGCTGTGTCATACTGATGCAAATCAGACAGATCAAAAATAAGATGTTTTGGTAGAGGCTTTTGAAGAAGATCGGTACAAAGAGGCTCAGCTTCAAAGGATGTTTTAGCCACCCAAGACCCTTTAGGTTTGAAGATGGCTGTCTCTTTTTGAGAAAGCACCTCTAGTTTTGGTGAATGAATATCTACTATGGCCATTATAAAAGGTGCTTCCTCTCGGGTTTACAATTATGTATGTTAAAGGAAATTAAGAAAGATTTCAAAG
>JAIESK010000117.1 GCA_019746105.1 Alphaproteobacteria bacterium | reverse complement strand
TCTTGGGGAAGAATTTCTCTGCTCAGCACTTATATCTTCTTCATTCAAACTTAAAATCGCCTTTTTAACAGAGGACTGAATAGTAGGATCAGTTTTGAGATTTTCTCCTATGGCACCCCTCATAAAGCCCCAGAGGTCATACTCACAACCTTCAATAACAAGCGGTTTAGAGGGTTGAACCATACCATACGGATAACGAGGTTCTTCCGACCCAAAGTGCTCTATCACTGTTTCCTTCATTAGAAAAAAATATCTATTGTATTCACCAGAAGGGCCTTCTTTGTCACACAACATTGCAAAAGCTGAATTCATAGTTACAAGAACACATACTAACAATACATAAATTAACTTCACTAAATTTCTCCATAAAACAAATACCATCATTGTTAACCCTTACCAAAAACGTATATCAGGTAAGCTTTTAAAACCCAAACATATGATCAAGGCTAAAACTGCCATCCTTTTGGCGCAGGCCATGATATCCAAAAAGGCGGCAGGTTTTATCTTGAATGACCACATATCCACCACGCGCCTTTTCACGATCGGCGGCACCGAAGGTTTCTTGATAAACCCATAGACGGGAGCCGCTTTGAGGAATCTTCAGAGCCGCTTCTGCCACCGCTTCCCCATCCTTTGTATAAAGGATCAACTTAGTATCGGATACGGAGTGCCAAGGCGTTGAGGTAGGATAAATCAGGTGACAAAAGGTATCAATGTCATCATCTATCCGCAAGAAAAGCCCTGTAGTTAGCCCAGGAGCAGCTCCTTTATAGGATTGGGGTTCACCCTTATAAGTCACAGCCGTGTTAAAAATATGGCTCCCAAAGCTGGTTTCTGCTTGAGGCGGAAGGGTTTTATGCTCATAGCGAACAATAGCATGAAGCCATCCATCCGTCTCTTCACCAATATCAAAGTCATTCACAAGCTCAACGTGCCCATAGTCTTGACCTAATTGAACGAGATCACTTACCACCACTTCCTCTTGATGACTCCGGGGAAGGTTACCGAGGGATTTTTCCGCTTTTAGATTTCCCTCCTTATCATATACCAAAACCTTCAGAGGCAAGAAGGTAAGATCACGACTCATAGGCGTTGGAAGAAGCGTTGTTTTAAAAGAGTCCGTTGCAAAAAATGGAGCTGGTAAAATATAGCCCTTCCCAAACACAGCCTTCAAATCCTTGAATTTCAGGTCAGGTTTTAAATCAACTCGTTCCACATTCACATGGGCTATGCAGCGATAGCCCCTATCGTTAATAACTTCATAGCGGGGACGCACAAAATAATGTTTAGCATGAAGTTCAATTTGCTGCGGCCACTTTGCGTTCGGGAAAAGAGAGGCCACATCCAACGCAAAAGTACCAAAGGGAGGAATTTCATGATCTAAGAAAACATCCGTTTTATCACCCATAAGGTTCAAACTTATCCCTTTAGCAGGAATGGTAACTGGATGGCTATTTTGAAGCCAAAGGATGACCTTTTCACCTTCACGGGGCGCTGGAAGACCAGAGAAAAATTCTGGTGGCCAAGCGTTAGCATCATGGGTCACTGAGAGCATGCCCGAGCCATGGAAAGTATCCAGAGCATATTTCACAATGCTGTGCCCCTTGGTGTGGGTGATATGAAGAAAAAGTTGCCCTGTAAAATCTGGCAAATTAAAACGCTTTTTAACTTCACTGCTTTCAATCACAATTGAATGAACCGAAGGAGAAATATTTTCTTCCCAGGCAGCCAACTTTTTCCCCTTTTCATCAAAAAGAATTGCATAAAGTTTGGAGCCCTTTGATTCATATTTTGCCCAACAGTTTGCACTTTTCACCCGTGTATGCCACCCATCTTCCTCTCGGAAAAAGGCAAAGTTGGTAGAAAAATTAAGATCGGATAAATAATTCTGTGGATCTGTTAACATCCCATCAGGAAGACGCAAATCCTTCAAACTTGTAACCTCACAACCCGCAGGAAGCCAATGGCCCATTTGGGTGAGATGCTTTTCCGGATCAAAGGAAAGGATAAATAACTTTGAAGGCTTATCTTCCTTGATATAAGAAAGAAGTTTGGTCTGAGGACATGAAGCCTCAACCGCTTGAACATAGACTGTCTCTGGACGCTTAAGTCCAGTCATAGCAAGGAAATCTTCTAAATGGCCTTCAGGATCATAAGTTATGGGAAGAGGTTTTGCTTTCAGCGCTTCTAGCTGATCTGCGATCATCGGGTGACCAAGAGCTTTGAAAAAAGTACATGGCTTTTGATTAGCAAACGTTTTGATCTTCATAATCAGCTCCTCTTATAGATTCATGGCTTTGCGGACAAGAACCGCAATTTTTTCAGTATCATTAAAGGGTTTATATGTCCAGGAATTAACATCTCCCTCAAATATACAAACCACTTTTTCTTGGACCAACTCTTCAATAAATTTCTTAGGCTTCGTATTTTTATGATCGAGGAGAGGTAAGATATAAACGGGTTTTCCTGTAAAACAAGCCTCACATATCATGTTAACTGAATCATCGGTAACAAAGAGAGTGTCTGCAACTCCTAACATAGCAAAGTAGGGATTCACTTTCTCAAAGTCAGCAAGAAAGATATTTGGCTCATTTTCAAGAGCCTTCTTCAACACATCTCTAAAAGGTGTGCGAAAAGAAGGAGTTACCAAAACACTGCCTCCGGTTATATCGCGGATTTGTAAGATACTTTGTATCAGCGCCTCAAGAGCTTTCAAGGGCATATTATAACGGTTTGTTTTTCCCCCAATTAAAACCACGTTATAGGGCCTTGAAAACCCCTTAAATAGAATCCCATGAGTCTGAACACCCTCTTGAATTTTTTCCTTTGTAACCTTATGCAACGCGCCTTTTGTGGATATTACATTAGGCCCCTTCAGATGATCGTGTTCAGGAGCAACAATAAGATCAAATTCATCTAGATTAAACAAAGGATTTTGAATATGGATACAAAAGGTTTTCTTAGGGTTTTGTTTTTTAATAGCAAGCCCGAAAGGAGCTGAACGCCTCCCACAGGTAATCACCAAATCCGGCCACGGAGGAGTCAACGGATCACTCTTTGGAGTTAGTTGCTGCAAAGGATTTCCCCAAGGGAGGCTCAACCATCCCCAGGGCCAACGTCTCTTGCAAGTTTTATGAACCGCCTGCAAACCAATAGCTTCTGCAAGGCCCATAACTTGACTTTTCATGCCAGGGAACTCATCGGTAATGGTCCAACAGATTTTTTTAGATTTTTTCATAGCTCGTTATGCAACATACTCAATGTAAAGGTGATCCCACACACTTTTAAGGGCGTCAATTAATTCATCAATCATCTGATCCGTATGAACAGGAGATGGGGTGATACGCAGTCTTTCTGTACCTCGTGGAACAGTTGGATAATTTATAGGCTGCACATATACGTTATGCTCTTTTAAAAGCATGTCGGAGGCCAGTTTGCACTGATGGGCCTCCCGCACCATAATTGGAATAATGTGAGAGTTCGTTGGCATAAAAGGAATCCCTGCTTGAATCAAGCGCTTTTTCACCTTTGCAACCCTCTCTTGATGCTTTGCGCGCTCTGCTTGACTTGTTTTCAAGTGCTGAATACTAGCCAGAGCCCCCGCGGCAACAGCTGGCGGCATAGACGTTGTAAAGATAAATCCGGAAGCAAAGCTCCTCACAAAATCTACAAGATCAGAGGTAGAAGCAATATACCCTCCCACAACGCCATAAGCCTTACCAAGGGTGCCTTCAATGACATTCAGTCGATGACTCTGTCCCTCTCTTTGAGCAATACCGCCCCCTTTATGTCCGTACATCCCTACGGCATGAACCTCATCAATATAGGTGAGTGCATTAAATTCTTCTGCTAAATCGCAAAACGCTTCAATAGGGGCAATATCCCCATCCATGGAATAAACTGACTCAAAAATAATGAGCTTGGCTCTCTCCTTAGGATAGCGTGATAAAAGTTCTTTAAGGTGAGCAGGATTATTATGACGGAAAATTTCCTTATGGACCCGACTATTGCGAATACCTTGAATGATAGAAGCATGGTTGTGAGAGTCAGAAAAGACCACACAGTCCGGCAAATGGGAAGCAAGAGAACTAACAGAAGCCTCATTAGATACATACCCTGAGGAGAAAATCAGTCCTGCTTCTTTGTCATGCAGATCAGCAACTTCCTTCTCCAGTAATACATGGTAGTGATTTGTGCCTGAAATATTGCGCGTTCCCCCTGCCCCAGCACCAACACGACCAATGGCACTTTGCATAGCCTCTAGAACCTTCTCATTTTGTCCCATGGCCAAGTAATCATTAGCGCACCACACGACAACACGACGGGGATTTCCATCGTTGTAATAAAAGGCATAAGGAAAATCCTTGGCACAACGCTCCAAATCCGCAAAAACCCTGTAACGGCCTTCCGTCTTAATGTCTTGGAGCTTTTCCTTAAAAAATGATGGATAATCCATTCCGAATCACTTGCCCAGGCTTGTTTGGGACTAAACTAATAAGGTTATCCGTGAGATGCAAGAAATTTCAAAAAAGAATTGATTATCTATCCCGTTTTGAATTTTGAAACAACTGTACAACAACAGAAATTACAAAAAGGACAATGAAGATATAAAAGAGAATTTTCGCAACGCCAGCTGCTGTTGCCATAATGCCTGTAAAACCCAAAAGACCGGCTATAATGGCCACAATAAAGAAGGTAAAAATCCAAGCAAGCATATTCGTCCCTCCCTTTAAGGTATAGAAAACTGCTTCGCCCATTTTTCGCAAGATAAAAAGCACCAATGAAAAGATAAATAGAACAAGAAAAATGAAGAACAATACTTGTGCTACCTCGGTAGAAGCCACCATTACATCCGTAAAGCCTAAAAGGCCCGCAATCAGGGCTAAAATAAAGAATAAAAGCGCAAAGAATAACATCATCTTCTCTCCCCATTTTTAATTATTTTAACAAAGAAAAGTTAACTTAAGGTAAAACTACGACGTGCATTTTTGTTCACTACATTGAACAAATTTGTTCAATTTGACAATCATGTTCTCTCAAGCGCAGGAGGACCAAGGAGTTTTCAAGAGTTTGATATACTCAAAAAATTTCAAGTTGCAGGGCAACGCTGCTGAGTTTGAAGGCGAAGAACAGAGATTAATCCCCTGTCTGAATGCGCTCAACCAATTGTTTTACGGTGGGAATAAAGCCGTCAGCGTAAAAAGGATCATCGGAAAAATGGTAAGCCGCATGGCCTGCAAACATCAATTGCGTATCTACCTCTTCACTATGGCTAATGGCCTGAAGAGTTTTTTGAATACAAAAAGAGCGCGGGTCTGCTTTACGGCCCGTTGTCCCCGACTCATCTTGTGACCAGTTACTAAAGAGACAAGCGCTCAAACAGCCCATACAATTGATCTGATCCGTTAAAATCTCGTTAGATTTTTCAGGAGTTACAAAAATCAAAGTAGAATCGGGCGTTCTCATGGCTTCGGTAAAACCTTGGGCTGTCCAAGCCTCAGCCATTTGTTTCTCATGAGCCGTTAAGTAAACGAGTCTTCCACGAGCTCCCACAGGGAAACCTTCCGTATGATCCCCGACGGGAGCTACGGAATAGGCAACTTGGCGTACAGCACGCTCCTTCAATTCATCCAAAAAAGGATTAGAAACAGCTGAAGAATAAAAACCTGTCGGACTAAAGCGATTGAGGTAAATATCTCCGGGCTTTAAAGTCAAAAGACGCTTTTTCCAAGCATCCGATATAGGGCTTTCTTGCGTCAATAGAGGTCGCGTTCCAAATTGGAAGGCAATCGGCCCAAGCTCTGGATTATCAATCCAATCTTCCCATTCCCTTAAATACCATACGCCCCCTGCCATGATGATAGGAACGTCGCCAAGATCAAACTCACGCATGACACGACGCAACTCTAAAACTCGTGGGTAAGGATCTTCAGGAACTTCAGGATTTTCACTATTGCTCAGCCCATTATGACCACCTGCACGCCAAGGATCTTCATAAACCACAGCCCCCAACCATTCAGGAAACTTGTGATAGGCCCGTTTCCACAAGGCCCGAAAGGCACGACCGGAAGAGACGATGGGATAGTAATAAATGCCATAACTTGCAGTAATCTGAGCGATCTTATAGGGCATTCCCGCTCCACAGGTGACCCCATGAATCAGGGGACTCACTTCTTCTAAGATACCATGAAGAATTTCCTCAACGGCTGCCATCTCCCAAAGAACGTTCATATGGAGACGACCTTCTCCATTGGACCGCTCTGAGGCAATTTTAGCTTGAGTAATGCCGCCTTGAATAGAATATTTAACAAGTTCAACATGACGTTCTTTTCGCGTTTTCCCCTCATAAATAACGGGAATCAAATTTCCATTCTTATCCAAAGCATCCGCATTCACAGCAGAAAAGGTCCCCACACCTCCTGCTGCCGACCATGCGCCTGAACTTTCGCCATTAGAGATGGAAATGCCCTTCCCCCCTTCAACAAAAGGTAGAACTTCCCGACCGGAAATACGTATAGAGTTAAGCGACTTCAACCCTTTTTGTCTCCTATTAATAACTTAGACTTCAACCGATGGACTTTTTGCGTCAGCAATAATTTCATTTCCTGTCTTTTGATCGACATTCTTCATGCTAAGGCGAATTTTTCCACGGCTATCCATTTCTAAGACTTTAACAAAAACTTCGTCATCCTCTTTCACAACATCCGTAACTTTTTCAACACGTCGTGGAGCAAGCTCACTAACATGTACCAGACCATCTTGACTGCCAAAGAAGTTCACAAAAGCTCCAAAATCAACGACGCGAACAACCTTCCCTTTGTAAATTTTACCAATCTCAGGTTCATCCGTAATGCTACGAACACGTTTTTCAGCAGCTTGAATGACTTCTGCATTAGCCCCCGAAATACTCAAAGTACCATCATCGGAAATATCAAGTTTAGCCCCAGTTGTTTCACAAATATCGCGAATTACTTTTCCACCGGTACCAATAACCTCACGAATTTTTTCCTTTGGAATGGTAAAGGTAATCATACGGGGAGCATATTCTCCCACCTCTTCACGAGCTCCTTCAAGGGCTTCTGCCATCTTCCCAAGAATGTGAAGACGACCTTGATGCGCTTGCTCAAGGGCTGTTTCCATGATTTTACGATCAATACTGGTAATTTTAAGGTCCATCTGCAAAGCCGTAATTCCCGCTTCACTTCCTGCAACCTTAAAGTCCATATCCCCTAAATGATCTTCATCACCAATAATGTCAGACAAGATGGCATAATCTTTGCCTTCTTTAATAAGTCCCATAGCGATACCCGCAACAGGACGCACTAACGGCACACCTGCATCCATCAACGCCAAGGAAGATCCACAAACAGATGCCATAGAGGAAGAGCCATCGGATTCCGTAATTTCAGAAACAATCCTTATGGTGTAAGGAAAAGCTTCTTTTGTTGGCAATAAAGGATGAATTGCGCGCCAAGCAAGCTTTCCATGACCAATCTCGCGTCGTCCAGGGCCCGCCATGCGGCCTGTTTCTCCAACGGAATAAGGGGGGAAGTTGTAATGAAGCATAAAGTTTTCCTTATACTCCCCTTCGAGGGCATCAATGATTTGCTCATCTTGGCCTGTTCCTAAGGTGGCTACAACAAAAGCTTGGGTGGCGCCGCGTGTAAATAAAGCACTTCCATGGGCACGAGGAAGAATCCCTACCTCAGACACAATCGGACGAATGGTTTTTGTATCTCGTCCATCAATGCGCTTACCAGTTTGGAGAACTTCATTACGCACCAGGTCTTTTTCCAGTTCTTTGAATTCAGTCACAGAAAGCGTCTCAGGAAAACCTTCTTCAATCAAAGCTTCCACTGTCTGTTGCTTAATGGTCGCAACTTTCTCATTACGAGGAGTTTTTTCTCTAATTTGATAAGCCACCTTCAAATCATTCGCAGCCAGCTCATGCAAGCGCTCAATTAACTTAGGTTTTTGGGGATCCTCAACAGGAAGTTCCCAAGGCTCTTTAGCACAGTCTTCAGCCAGGTCAATGATAGCTTGAAGGACGGGTTTAAAGTGCTCATGGCCAAACATCACGGCTTCCAGCATTTTGGCTTCGGAAAGCTCTTGTGCTTCTGATTCCACCATCAAAACGCCATCCGCAGTTCCTGCAACAACGAGGTTTAACTGAGAGGAAGGAATCTCTTCTACCGTAGGGTTAAGAACAAAACTACCATTAATAAGACCAACACGGGCACCTGCAATAGGACCTAAGAAAGGAAGGCCCGATATTGTAAGTGCAGCTGAGACGCCAATCATGGCTGGAATATCGGGTGCATTTTCCATATCATGGCTTAAAACCGTGCAAATGACTTGCGTGTCATTATGGAAATTTTGTGCAAAGAGAGGACGAATCGGACGATCAATTAACCGAGAAACAAGGGTTTCATTTTCACTGAGTCTTCCTTCACGCTTGAAAAATCCTCCGGGAATGCGGCCTGCAGCAAAAGCTTTTTCTTGATAGAGAACGGTCAACGGAAAAAAATCCACATCAGGCATGGCGGTTTTTTTAGCCACAACCGTACATAAAACAACGGTTTCTCCGTAGGTTACAACAACAGCGCCATCAGCTTGACGAGCAATTTTCCCTGTCTCTAAAGTGAGTTTTTTCCCACCCCATTCTATTTCTTTTCGGTAAATTTTAAACATTCGAT
>JAIESK010000088.1 GCA_019746105.1 Alphaproteobacteria bacterium | reverse complement strand
CCATGAATTACGCGGATATCCTACACCTAAAAACCTAAACTACTGGTGGAACTTTGGCTCTCTTGCAGGAATTACGTTGGTTGTCATGATTCTCTCAGGCATTTTTTTAGCCATGCATTATGAGCCAAATACAAAAGAAGCCTTCGATAGCGTTGAATATATCATGCGCAATATTAACTACGGTTGGCTCTTGCGCTACCTTCATGCTAACGGCGCTACGATGTTTTTTATTATTGTTTATATTCATATGTTTCGAGGCCTCTATTATGGCTCATACAAAGCGCCTCGTGAGCTTTTATGGATGTTGGGAGTTGTCATCCTACTTTTAATGATGGCCACTGCTTTTATGGGATACGTTCTTCCCTGGGGCCAAATGAGCTACTGGGGAGCAACGGTCATCACAAACCTTTTCTCTGTCTTTCCCTTTGGAGAGTCGATTGTAGAATGGCTTTGGGGCGGCTTTTCCGTCGATAATCCAACCTTAAATCGTTTTTTTGCTCTGCATTATCTTTTTCCCTTCCTTATTGTAGGGGTTGTGATCTTGCACCTAATAGCGCTCCATCAACATGGCTCTAACAACCCTTTGGGAATTGACCGAAAAGAGCCTCGCGACAGCATCCCTTTTCACCCTTTTTATACGGTGAAGGATATGTTTGGACTGGGTCTTTTTGGATTTGTTTGGGCTTATTTTATCTTTTTTAACCCTAATTTCTTTGGAGAGCCGGACAACTATATTCCAGCTAATCCACTTGTCACCCCTGCCCATATTGTCCCTGAATGGTACTTCCTTCCCTTCTACGCCATTTTGCGCTCCATCCCGAACAAATTATTAGGCGTTCTCTGCATGTTTGGAGCCGTTATGATCCTTTTTTTCCTTCCCTGGCTTGATACCTCAAAGGTGCGAAGCGCGACATTTAGACCTTGGTACAAATGGTTCTTCTGGGGCTTTGTTATTGATTGTTTCATTTTAGGATTCGTGGGCGCCCATTCTCCAGATCATATTTTTACTGACTTTGGAAACCTTTCCAACCAAACTTTGGGACAACTAACAACCGTCCTTTACTTTGCTTTCTTTCTTTTAGCACTCCCTCTCTTAGGTATTTTTGAAAGACATAAACCTCTCCCGAAGAGTCTGAGCGAACCTGTATTAAAAAAAACCATAATTGTCTTGATACTCTTAACGCTCCCTCATGTTGTCTCCGCTGAAGACGTTCCCTCAATTCCTCAGGAAAAGTGGTCTTTTGAGGGACCTTTTGGAACCTATAATCGTGAGGATCTTCAACATGGATTTCAGATTTATCAACAAGTCTGCGCCGCATGCCATGGTTTAAAACAAGTGCGTTATCGAGATTTGGCGGCTCTCGGCTATAATGCCGAAGAAATCAAAGCTATTGCAGCGGAATATAAGGTTGAGACCACTGATGAAGATGGAAATGTCATTGAAAAACCCGCAACCCCCATCGATACAATTGCAGGCCCTTATAAGAATGAAAAAGCTGCAAGAGCCGCTAACAATGGAGCCTTTCCTCCTGACCTTTCTCTCATTACAAAGTCGCGACCCGGAGGACCTAATTATATTTACGCTCTCCTTACGAGTTATGAAGCGACTCCTCCCAAGGATGTCCAGGTGGCTGAAGGGATGCATTACAACCCTTATTTTCCAGGAGGACAAATTGCCATGATCCCCCCCTTAAATCCTGGCGTTGTGACCTATGACAATGGTGCTCAGCCTTCTGTTAATCAAATGGCAAAAGATGTGGTGACTTTTTTAGCCTGGGCTGCAGAACCTGAGCTCGAAGAACGTAAGAGGATGGGGTATAAAGTGCTTATTTATTTTGCCATCTTCACAGGCCTTATGTACTTCCTGATGAAGCGTATTTGGGCACGAGTTAAGGATTAACCCCTGTCAATAGCACTTTAAAAGTGTCTTCAAATGAAGCTTTGGCATTTTACGAGTCTTTTGAGCATGGTTTTAGCCAAAGCCAAATACATAAAAGCTTCTTGCGTATGAGGTAGGAATTCATAATCTTTACTCATATCCCTATACCGATAAATCCAAGCAAATGTCCTCTCGACAACCCAATTTTTTTAGACAAATGTTCGACAAGGTATCAAAAAAATGGCTGTCTGAGCTACCTCAGACAGCTTTCAAGTTAGCTTCAGGCAAAAATTAAGAGCTATCGCTTAGAAGAGTGTAAATCTTCAATTGCCGTACTTGGGATTACACGTCCAAATATATTACGTAGCTCATATTTTATTCCACATTCCCTTAATACTTTTAAAGCATATGTCATACAACTGTGAACGTTATTTTCCCCTGCTTCAAAAACACCCAAGCTAATTGTTTTCTTATCTTTTTTTATTTTTTTTAATACGTTAAGTCCTGTTTTTTTTTCTATTGACCATCTAAAAGCATTACGAGGTGTGTGCATACGAGCTGTGTCTAATGCGTGCTTTCCTTTTTTAAATATCACTCCTTTCTCAGTTAAGTGTACATAATAAAAATTATGGGTTATTCCATCTTTATCTAAACCTTCAAAGGCTATATTAGCATGAGGAACTATCTTATTTAAGGTCTTGCAGCTACCATCTGTAAAGAACAGACAAACTTGCCACTTCTTTTCAGAGATAACGGGCTTTTTTCCATCTTGTTGTTTACCACCATCTAGGAAGAGCTGAGTCTGAAATATCTTAGTAGTATACTTTTTAGCGAGTTCACTAACGCTTTTTCCTTTTCCACCTTTAGATCTTAAAGAAGTATCTGCTCCTTCTTCTATTAAGGATTGTGCAATTTTATCTTCGGAATTCTTTATAGCAATGTGAAGAGGAGTATCCCCATTAGCATCCAAACAGTCTACATCGGCTCCTTCTTCTATTAAATATTGTACAGTCTCATCTTCGGAATTCTTTATAGCAACATGAAGAGGAGTATCCCCATTAGCATCTAAACAATCTACATTTAAATCGTATTTATAAACGTATTTAAGAAGAGTTTTTAACTCTTTCATATCCCCATTTTGAGCAGCGTAATGTAGAGGAGTTCCTATGCTTTTAGAAAGGCCTTCGGCAGGAGTTTCAATTAACTCTGGAACGTGCTTTGCTAAAAATTTTATTTTCTTAGTTTGATCATAGGCCTGAGCAATATGCATAATTGTACGACCTTGCTCATCTCTCACGTGAACTAATGAATTATTTTTATTGTATAATTTTTTAACTCTTTCATAAGTTCCTTTTTTTACTGCCCGAATAAAATTACTTTTTTCCTTATCATTATAATAAGAAAAAACATTTTTGTTGAAAAAAGTAATTATACAAAATATATATAAAAACATTTTAAATACAGAAAATTTCATTTTATACCTCTAATTTTATTGTTATATGCATCGTAAATTGTCACGAGAGAATTTAATGGAACTTCAAAGAACGGGGTCTAATGCCCCGTTCATGAATCTTATGTTACTTAGTGCCAAATAAAGAAATAAAGCCACTAACAGCTTTACCTAGGAGTCCAGAATCCTCTTTTGGTGCTGCTAGAGAAATTTTACCCCCTTTAGAAGAACACGCGGATTTTTTTGCTCCATAATCACACTCTGATGTAAAATGAGGTGCTTTAAGGGTAATATTAGAACTTTTTTTAGATTCTTTATTATCTTCATCACTAGATTTTCCCGCATTAGCAATACAAGGCATGAGAGCTAGCGTTAAGGTTAATATAGTGATTTTTGAAAAATTGAACGTATTCATACGAGAGATTCCTTTCATCTAAGTGGTTAATTTTCAATTTTCGTAGAAGTCTAATCAACATCTACTTTTTTTTGTAAACTTCGTTTCATTGCAATATGACCGTAGTTAACTCAAAAAATCTGTCAGGCTCATCAAATTAAACCTATCCTGAAAATTCCCTATGAGAAGGGTATTCTGGGGAATTTTACCTATATCTTTACTTTTTTAAAAATCGAAGATAACTTATTTGAAAAGAAAAAATTGTGCTGAAGCTCAGTTAAACTGAGGATTGGACCATTAAAAAATGCACCTTATTTTTATTTTATGAAAAAAAAAGAAGATGAATTACCCTTTCCTCATTGTTTAAAGCAATTACAAACAATAAAGGGAGTTTATTTTACTCCTAGAGAAATTGATGTTATTTCTTTTTTAGTGAGTGGACGCTCAGCAAAGAAAATAGCTTCCTCTTTATCAATTACCACTAAGACAATTGAACATCACACAAGCAATATTATGTCAAAGCTTGAGTGTAATTCACGTGAACATATTATCGATTTTATTGAAACTTCTGGAAACCTCTCTTCTTTAAGACAGCATTATACAGATATTCTAATCTATCATTCATTTAAAAAAACCTTAATGGAGATTTCAAAGTTAAAACCAAAGAAACTTCTTTCGTGTGTATTGATTTATTGGACTGGGCAGGAGGAAGAAGAAACTTTCATTACTTACCTTGAAACCTGCTTAAAGATGATTGGTGTAGCCGTTTCAAAAGAGTTTCGAGAACAATATGCCCCTCTTTCTCAGCTCATTAATGAATATGAAGAAAGCGAATATGTAATCTATATTTTACCTAAAAAAGGAATAGAAAAGCCTATAAATTTTAGTACAGCAGTCGAAAGAACTTCTCAACATCTTGAAAAGAAGAATAGATCTCTTTTTCTTTTTTTGGATGAGGATTATGTGGAAGTCCCTAAGGAATTTAATTTCCTTTTTATTAATCTTTCTACACAAAAAAATATATATTTAGCGTTTTTTAAAATTCTAAATCAACTTTTTCCAATTTTTAACCTTGAGAAGAATTTCTTGAATTTTAAAGAGAAATTCGAAGTGCATTGTGAGGAAGTCCTTAGAAGTTATGAAAATTCAGTTAATCAAGTTCATTTAAAACTTAAATTGTCTAAAACAGAAGTTTTTAAAAAAAATTTATTCAAACGATTAACAGTCTTTTTAGATTTAGTAAAAAATCGAAAGAGGAGATTTGTATTAGCTACAGGGGCTTTCAGTTTTATTCTTTTGTGTACCTTTTATTTGATCCATCATATATCCCCTCCCAAAACAAACGGTAACATAGAAACAATTCAATCTGATCTATTTATTCCAGGTCAAACCACTCTCTTAAATCGCCCTGAGATACTTGCTGAAATAAGGGATAAATTAAAGGGGTCTGAAGGTATTCGGACGGTCTCTCTAGTGGGATGGGGGGGAGCTGGAAAAACGACTCTCGCACGTCAGTATGCACGCCAACAAGATAGGCCTCTCATCTGGGAGGTTAATGCGGAAACAAAAAAAAGTTTGATGACTTCTTTAGAAGCACTTGCTTATGCTGCCTCTAAAACATCTGAAGAAAAAAAAGAACTCAGAGAGATTCAAGACATTAAGAACCCTTCTGAGAGAGAAGGGCAACTCCTCATTTTTTTAAAGAGGCGGCTTAAAGCTCAGCCGAACTGGTTTCTGATTTATGATAACGTTGAGTCCCTCACTGATATACAGGCCTATTTTCCCCATGATCCTAAAATTTGGGGAAATGGTCACGTAATTATCACCACACAAAATACCAACATCACAAAAAATAGTTACATTGAAAATATGGGAGTCCTCACGATAGGAGAACTGAGTGAAGCCGAAAAGTTATCTCTCTTTAACAAGATTATCAACTCAGGAGAAAGTAAAGTATCTTCTCTCACCCAAGAAGATCTTCACAAAAAGAACTTTTTAAAAGAGATTCCGCCTTTCCCCTTAGATGTCTCTACAGCAGCCTATTATTTAAAGGAAACGCAAGTTTCCTATGATCAATATTTGGCTTATCTCAGCACACAAACGGGATTTTTTGATGAAAATCAGCATAATCTATTAAGAGATGTTGGAAAATATACAAAAACCCGCTATGCAATAATCTCTATGTCTTTAAAACAAATTATCGAGGCTCATAAAAATTACAAAGATACGTTAGTCCTTATCAGCCTTATCGATTCTCAAAATATTCCTAAAGAGTTGATTTTTTCTTATGAAAACAATGACTTTTGCGAAAATTTTTTACATGAACTTAGAAAAAGATCTTTTATTATTGAA
The DNA here is from genome assembly GCA_019746105.1 of Alphaproteobacteria bacterium. Lineage (GTDB taxonomy): Bacteria > Pseudomonadota > Alphaproteobacteria > UBA9655 > UBA9655 > UBA9655. The sequence continues at coordinate 2,472 of JAIESK010000088.1, read as the reverse complement.
GAAGCTCATAAAAAAGAGAGTAAAATAGCTACATTCTCGCTGCACCGGAGTGTTCAAAATATATTTTTATCCTATCTCACAAAAAAGTACGAATTACAAGAAAACCACCCTTCCTTTTACAAAATTTTGAGCCTCTTAGAGAGATATCTTGCTGAAAAAATAGATCAAGAAGATCTTATAAAAATTTCTCCTTTGCGAGATCATTGCGAAAAGATTTTAACCCATACAGATATACTTTCACCTCTTTTTCAAGATTCTCTCAAAGGTGATTTGGGGTCTATTTATTTTTATTTAGGTCGCTATGATGAGGCAATTGTGCTTTTGAGGCAGTCCATTGATAAACTGCAAAAAAGTCAAAAAAACTTTTACAAATTAGCACGGTTGTTTGCGTTTTTAGCTTCTGCTTATATTGCCTTAGGAGATGTAAAAGAAGGAATAGAATATCACCGTCAAAGTATCGCTCTTTTTCAAAAATATTTTCCTCATCATTATCTCAAAATTGCACTGCATTTAACTTATCTAGGAAATGCTTATCGAGATTTTGGACAGTATGAAAAGGCTAGAGAAACGCTTGAGAAGGCTTACACTATTTTTAAAATAAAATCCCTTCAAAGCAATGTGGGGTACGCACGTAATTTAATTGATCTGGGAAAAGTCTATAGGTCCCTGGGAGAATATAAAAGAGCCATACCAATCTTGAAAGAAGGCTTTGCGTACTATAAACACCATCTTTCAGCAGATCATTTCAGAAGTGCTTGGGGAGCTATCCATTTGGCTCATACATATAATGATGTCAAAATGCATCATGAAGCAAGAGAATTACTTGAATATGCTCTCCTTAATTACGAAAGGAATCATTCTAAAAATCATATAGGGGTTGCTTGGATTTTAACCCATTTGGGTTATACTTATAAAGAGTTTCACCAATATGAAAAAGCCAGGCTACTTTTTAACAGAGCTCGTGCTATTTATCAAAAAAATGTCCCAGATGATCATATTGAGGTCGCTTGGACTCTCGTTGGTTTAGGGAGTTTGGATACAACAACAGAAGCTCTTCGGTTGGTTAAGAAAAATTTAGAGACTTATCAAAAAAATTATGGAAAAGATCACGTTGAAACAGCTAGAGTTTTGGTTACTCTTGGAGAGATTTATTCTTCTCAAGGCGACCTTGATAAGGCAGAAGTTTACTTGAGAGAAGCGTCTCAAGTCTTTGAGAAGCACAAACATCCCTACAATTATATGGCTTTAGAAGCCTTAGCAGAATTATATCTTAAAAAACACTCACATGAAAAAAAGAATGGTGATATACAACAAGCTCAAAGTTATAAAAATCAATCTATTAACTACTTAAATCAAGCCCTAGAAATCGTAAAAACAAACTTTCCGGAAGATTCTCCTCATATCGCGGAAATTTCCTTGAAGCTCGAAAAAACCAAAAACCGGGAAGAATAATTTTGAGATTTCTTCTGATTTTCCCTTATATAATTTATTTTCTAGAGTAACTCTATTGTTTCCCTTTTTTTGACAGATAATCAAACCCAGTAAAGTGAGAATCTGCTAGCGACAATTAAAGATTAACTCCTTGGTCTTTCTTTCTTTTTCTGACATACTAACCTCAATAAAAATAAGCTAGAAAAAGAGAATGCTATGAAAAAATCTTTGGGGGTCATCGTTTGTTGTTTACTTGGCGGTTGTAGCCCTCTCTTCTTCTTAGAGGATCCAACGCGATCTATAAAATATAAAAATGTACCTTTATCTACTCCCTCCCTAGACGATCGCTCCCCTTATCAAGACACGGCTCCTCTGCCTTGGGTCTCTATCCTACCTTCTGAACGTGCGATCCAAATGAAGGAAGTTGATTTTCACAATATAGCCCTCCAGCTACGGCATGATATGAGGTTTCCACCTTTTAATCATAAGTTTAACAACGTTCAAATGGTTCTTCTTGACTATGGTATTGAGCAAGTCTCAGCAACAGGATTAGAGCACTCCGTTATGAAAGAAAAAGGCGTTTCTTACTCGAACAATTATACGAAACAAGTACAGAAATATGTTATGAAGGCTAGCTTCTATACCTTTGATAACCGGCCTCCAAACCCACCGTGCTTTGAGGAAAAAATCTATTTTGATGTCAGTAAGGCAGGTCCGAGTGAAGCAATCAAACTGATGGCTCATGAGGTCATCCTAGATCACCTAGCTTCACCCTTGAAAAAAATCACCGTAGATTTAGACTAATGACACGGGACTGAGCTTATAAAGCCACTATAAACGCTAATAAGAAGAAATACCCCTAAAAGCAGCCTGTAGATAACAAAGGGTGTAAGCGTTGATCTTTGAAGCCACCTCATCATAAAGGCAATGGCACAAAATCCAAAAAAGAAGGAAAAAGCCATTATTAAAAGGGCATCATTTAAAAGGGACATATCTCCTTCTTTTACAAACTGATACCCCTTTAAAACGCCTGCTGCTGTA
>JAIESK010000051.1 GCA_019746105.1 Alphaproteobacteria bacterium | reverse complement strand
TAACAACTTTTCTTTAACATTAATACTCTCCATACTTACTTATGATATTAAAAACAAAAAACTTTAGTCATCCATCGTCTAATGAATATGATATTCTAACCACCTGATATGAAAAAGAAATATACTTTATCTTAAAGTTTATATCCTGTATGGAGAGCGACAATTCCTCCCGTATAAGTTTCACATTTCTCTCTTGAAAACCCTACTTTTTTCAACATATCCAAAAAGGCTTCTCGGGTAAGAAAAGTTCTAATACTTTCACTGAGATATTGATAGGCTTCTTTATCCCGGGCAATCCATTCCCCCAAAGTTGGAATGATACGAAAGGTGTAAAAATCGTAAAATTTCTCGAGAGAAGGCGCAACTTGAGAAAATTCAAGGCAACAGAATTTTCCTCCTGGTTTTAAAACCCGATAAGCTTCTTGAAGGGCCTTTTCGCGGTGAGTGACATTCCTAAAGCCAAAAGCAATGGTATAGACATCCACAGAATTATCCTCAAGGGAGAGATCTTCCGCATTCGAGCAAAGCCAATTTAATTCAGGATAACGCTTTTGCCCCATTCCAATCATGGCAGGATTAATATCCGAGACAATCACTTCAGCTTCAATATGAAAGCGCCTCAGGCGCGTGGAAATAGCGTGAGCAATGTCTCCCGTACCTCCTGCTACATCCAAATACACCCCCTTTTGATGCAGGGGTAAAGAGTCAACAAACCACGCTTTCCATAATCGATGGATACCCAAACTCATCACATCATTCATCACATCATAACGGGAGGCAACACTCTCGAAAACATGTGTCACCTTTTCCGTTTTTTCCTGTGCGGAGACCTTCTCAAACCCAAAATCGAATTCTTGTATTTTTGATTTTTTATCTTTCATCACCGTTGTTTCTCTCCTGAACTCATGTAGAATGTACTCGAAAAAAATAATAATGATAAGCAGGGATATCCATGAATGGCTTTCATGACCGAGAAAAAGCCTTTGAAGCTAGGTATCTTCATGATGAAGAGCTTGCCTTTAAAATTAAGATCAAGCGAAATCGCCTTTTTGCCGCTTGGGCAGCCGCTCTTTTAGGCCACGAAGGTCAAAAAGCTGCCGACTATATTGATAAAATTATTCTTATTGATCTTCAAAACAAGAAAGGAGAAACTGTCCTTCAGACGGTTATTATTCATTTGAAAGAGGCCAAGGTTGACATGAGTGAGCATCGTATTCAACAGGAATATGAAAAATGCCATGAGTTGGCTCATAAAGCCATCATGGAAAAGAAAGAGGTATGATCATGGATAGAGAAAAGGCGGAGACAATTGCTCTTCAGGCTCTCTCATTTATCGTCAGAGATGATAATCTATTAGAACGTTTTTTGACAAATTCAGGCCTTACGCCTGATGAACTTAAGGAGCGTGTGCGCGAGTCGGATCTTTTAGGAGGAATTTTGGATGAAATCCTGTGTGATGATAAGGATCTTCTGAACTTTTGTAACCTCTCCTCCCTCAGTCCTGAAACCATTATTCTTGCCCGCAGAGCGCTTCCTGGCGGATTTACCCTTGAATAAGTTAACTCTTGCTCAAACCTCAAAAGAGTGACATAAAAGTCACGAAATGAGAAAGAGTTTCCTCCCATGAATAGTCTTGGTTTTGAAGGCAGTCCTAAAGATACCCGCATCGTAGTTGCCATGTCCGGCGGCGTCGATAGCTCAGTTGCGGCCGCTCTTATGGTTGAAGAAGGTTTTGATGTGATTGGCATGACCCTACAGCTATACGACCATGGCATGGCCGTGGGCAAGAAGGGGGCTTGTTGTGCGGGTCAGGACATTTATGATGCCCGCCAGGTATGCGATAAGCTTGGGATTCCCCATTATGTTTTAGATTATGAATCTCGCTTTAGCCAAGCAGTCATTGAAGACTTTGCCGACAGTTACATGAAAGGGGAAACGCCTATTCCCTGTGTACGCTGCAATCAGCAAGTCAAATTCAAGGACATGCTATCAACAGCCCGCGACTTAGGAGCCAAAGCCCTTGTCACAGGGCACTATGTGCAGCGCATTGCAGGTAAAAAGGGCGCGGAGCTCCATCGAGCCATGGACTCAACGCGGGATCAAAGTTATTTTCTTTTTACCACCACCCAAGATCAATTGGATTTTCTACGCTTTCCCCTTGGCGGTATGCCAAAGCCAGAAACGCGCAAACACGCAGAACGCCATGGTCTGGAGGTTGCTGATAAGCCGGACAGCCAAGACATCTGTTTTGTACCCAATGGCTCTTATGTCAGCGTTCTGGAAAAACTCCGTCCTGGTGCTCTGGAAGAAGGAGACATCGTCCATGTAAACGGTCAGGTTTTAGGGCGCCATAAGGGCATCATCACCTTTACAGTAGGTCAGAGAAAAGGCCTCGGGATTGGGGGAGGAGAGCCCCTTTATGTGATTCGTTTAGAGCCCGAAACCCACCGGGTTATTGTGGGTCCCTATGAAGCCCTGGCCTGCCATGAAATTTATGTGAAGGAAGTGAATTGGCTAGGCGAGACCTCCCAAAATCCCATTCGCTGTGAAGTCAAAGTTCGCTCAACACGACCCCCGATTCCTGCAGATGTTTTTCTCGAGGAGAATAACAGAGCCCGGGTTGTCTTCTTGAGCCCAGAATACGGCGTTGCGGCAGGTCAGGCTTGTGTCTTTTATGATAAAAACCGCGTTTTGGGCGGCGGCTGGATTGTGCGAGGTAAATCTTTCTAAGAATATTTAAAACAATGAAAGATTGTTAATGATGGAACTTGTCTTCATAGGCCTTGTGGCCTTTATAACCTCAGGAGTCACCTTTTTCTCAGGATTTGGGTTGGGAACAATTCTCATGCCTGCGTTTGCGCTGTTTTTCCCCTTGCCTCTGGCCATTGCCGCAACAGCGATCGTTCATTTTGCTAATAACATTTTTAAATTTTCTCTCATGGCAAAGCTGGCTGATTGGCGCGTTGTGGTGCGGTTCAGTACCCCAGCAGCGATGGGGGCTATGGTGGGAGCAGCCTTTCTGACGCATTTAGGTCAATTACCGGTACTTGTGAGCTATCACTTTGGTAATTCTTTCCATGAGATTACAACTCTCAAAATCGTTATTGGATTGTTGATTGTGATCTTTGCTTTAATCGAATTATGGCCCCATTTTCAACAAAGAATCGCCATCCCTTTGAAATGGTTACCATTGGGCGGGATTCTTTCAGGGTTTATTGGCGGCCTTTCTGGAAATCAAGGAGCGCTCCGCTCCATGTTTCTAATTAAGTCTGGTTTATCGAAGGAGGCCTTTATCTCGACTAGCATTGTCTCTGCGGTTATTGTTGATGCCGCTCGTTTATTCGTTTACGGAATAAGCTTTCTGCAAGGCTATTTTGTCCAGTCTCAAGAAAAACTTCTCCTCCCTATAACCATTGGCATAGGGTGTGCCTTTCTTGGATCACTAGGGGGTATATATTTCTTACAGAAAGTTACATTTCATGTCATTCAGATTATCGTTGTTGTACTGCTATTATTTGTAGGCGTGGAGCTGATCACTGGGCTTTTATAATGCTTAAAATGTGTGGTGCCCGCTGCCAGACTCGAACTGGCACGACCTTGCGATCGACAGATTTTAAGTCTGTTGTGTCTACCATTCCACCAAGCGGGCACAAGCAAGACCTTACCTGTTTCATGCTCTCAAATCAAGAGGGATAGACATCATCAGAACACTCTCATTGGCCTAGGTTTAATAAGTCCATTAACATTCACCAACCTGCGTGATAGTTTATGTTAATAAAAATGAGGAAATAATGATGAAAATATCGAGTGGAACTCAACTATTATTGTCATTCAGGGCTAAGGGGGTGTCACCTATGTCTCAGGTACATTCTGTTACCCATCTGTCCGGTTCGGGACAACTTAAAGCAAGAAAGATTCCGACTCGTTTAGTTTACTATAAGGGGGAAGGACATGGACTTGACTCCCCCGTTGCACTTCGATATTAGATCCACCTTACACTTAGAGGAGCTTATGATTTTTAGAAAAAAAATAGCTTTATTAGAGCTAATTGCGTGCTTAATAGTTCCTATATCATCTTTTGCAATGTCCGAGTCAGAACAAGAGAGATTAAAGGAGACATCCACAAGTCACCAAATTCCAGTTTTGAATTTGCATGATCCGCGAGGTCATCATGGTGCCTCTTCTAGTAATACATCTTCTAGTGGTGTGAGTTTTCATGATGAAATTAATTTTTTTAATGTTGGGCAGGGTCATGCTGTCCTAATTAACAAGAGTGGAGCGGAAGCTCCTTTGCTCGTTGATGCGGGTTGCAAGGCTCATCCTTCTAAGAAGGGAATGAAATATGATTGGACCCCTAAAGACCACGATTCCTTAACATCTGAAATTAGTGAAAGAATCTTGGAAATATGGAAAGCTTCAAATAGAGGTACGCTTCTCGGAAAATCATTTTCCCTCAACGTTATTATTACTCACCCAGATATTGATCATAAAGACTTAGTCCCTTTAATTTTAACAAATTTAGAATCGAAAACCCATGTAGCGCGTGCTTCTTTTACTCCCACTTTGTTGTTAGGCGGAAGGGCTGCTCACTATTTAGGGTTTTTAGAAAGATATCAAACACGGTTTGTTTTCTCAGACCAGTGGCCAGAAATCTCTTTTATGGAAAACCTTGGTTTCCTTAATACAAGTAATTGCATTACTCATTTGTTTTGCCCTCGAGGTCCTGAAGGGAACACCGCTGTTGACCGAAATAGATGGAGCATTATTGCTCGTATACAAGTCAATGGAATCTCTTCTCTCCTTCCCGGCGATGCAGATGATACCGTAAAAAATAAAATGCTTGTTTCTTTGGGAGACCGAAGAAATGAGTTAGAAACTGATATTCTTCTTGCACCTCATCATGGAGCAGAGGGGACTTATCACCCTGAATGGGATCACTTTGTAAATCCAAGAGCGATTATTATTGGGGCGGCACTTATGCATAACCACCCAAAAGGGAGAACACTTTTAGATTTTTTAAATCTTAGAGAAGGGCGGGGACGCATTTGGAGTGATAGGGTCATGGCTCATGGACTCCAATATTACTGTGAACGTCCTATCCAGCAACACATTGAGGATTCTTTTTTGCAACGAGAGGGAAGATTATTTGACAAGGTACCAAACGATCCAATAGAAGCACTGACTCCCCAGCCAAAACAGTGGCATTTAGCTTGGATAGATCTACCTATTTACACTTTATGGACAACCGGAAGTTTACGTTTTGAAGGAGAGCTTTTAGCCCCTAAATTTATAGATGCTCCCCATGGCCTTATGGGATATATCGCTGTTCCTGATCCTCAGTACTTATTGAGTCCCTATATTAGAGGAAAGTTAACACCTTTGATACCAAGTGAAAGAGATCTTCACGAAATCGTTTCCCAACGTGTTAAAGCCCAACATAACAACCAAGAAGGGGCACAATATAGCAATATGATACTAAAAGAAGCATTACTTATTGAAGATCATCGAGACAGAAACCTCTACCTTAATACACTATTAAGAATTTTTACAGAGATACGACCTTTTCTATATAAAAGAACCCCCACTTTTCAATGGATTAGAGAAGCCATTGTAGAACGAAATAGAAAGGTAGATCGCAATGAAGACCGTGTGCTAGAAGCTGCGAACTTCATTTTTAGAAATGTATCTACTCTTGTATCACAGAACGATAGAGATCTTTGTATAGATCTTTGTGATGGAGCCTTTGATTGTAGTGCTAGCGTTCTCAAAACTTTCCTAAAATCAATACACAATCTGCAACGCTTAAGACAATATATAAAGTTGTATTCTGATATTGGTCAATGTGGACCTTCTGCAAAAGAAATAAACGATTTATGTCCTTTTGGTTTTGTTGAATGGTTACAACTTGAAAAGTTGGTGAGATTTGTAAGAGAAGAAATTATTCAACCATCAGGAGAACCTATAAGCTTAGGAGATATTTTTGATATCTTGCCTTTAAGGTTAGAAGGGAAAAACTTTAAAGAAATCGGATGTGCTCTTGTTGAAATGGAAGGATGTGTTGATGAAACGCAGCGAGAGGCCATTGATAGTTTGGAACAGTTTGTAACATCTCTTAGAAAGACGATACCAACATCCGCCGAGGGATGTATCAGTGTAGCCCATGTTAAGAGCATGCAGCAGCAAGGAAAATCCTTTCGTGAAATTCGACAAGCCATTGTTGAATCGGAAGGATTTAATGAGGACTTACAACAGCTTAATGAAATACGGGCAGCTATGCCTTCTCCTTATAGAATTCCATATGTTCCCTTAACTCTTGAAAAGTTTGTCCCTTTCGATGGTCATCCCACAACGTTAGAAGAATATTACGAAAAATTGGAAGAATATTTTCCAAGCACTATGGATGAGTATTTAAGTTAATTTATAGTTGATTGGATAAGTGATTACAGACTGTAATAAAAGAGATATTAGAAGTTTATTGTGAGCCTCAATTCTTTAGCCTATCTCATGGAAATGTCCTTAAAAAACAAGGCATTCATTGAGAAAAATGAATAGTTTCAATGGCGTGCCCGAGAGGATTCGAACCTCCGACCCCAAGATTAGGAATCTCGAAGGCTATAAGGTGATCTAGGGGGATGGGAAGGGATTGAGGTAGACAAACACTGCATTTTATGATGTTTGATGGGGGACAGAAGGTCATTAAAGTGGACCTGAGTTCTTTTTAGTTGCTTCCGATATGCTTCCGTTTTAAAATAACTTATCTTGAGTATGAGAGCATAAGATTATTTATCACAGGATTTTTAATGGAATCGAGAGGAAATATGCCATGAATCAAAAATTAACAAAAAGAGCTGTAGAAAGTATACAACCCCATGAGAAAAATGAATTACTTATATGGGACTCAGAGTTAAAGGGTTTTGGAGTACGTGTATTTCCGACAGGACGTCGAACCTACTTCATTCAGTATAGAAATTCCCATGGAGATACACGCCGTAAAAAGATTGGAGTTCATGGCATTATTACTGCGGAACTTGCGCGGGAGGAAGCAAAGAAACTTCTGGGAGACGTTGCAAAAGGACAAGATCCTTCTGTTGAGCATAAAATAGTTTCTAATGATATGAGACATTCTATGCAGGAGTTGGCGGATCAATATTTACTTCTTCATGCAAAACCCAACAAAGCTTTACAATGCTATAAAGATGATATGTCCAAAATAAAAAATATTATTTTAAAAAAGTATGGACACTTAAGAGTTGATGTCATCACGACCCTTGATTTACAGAAACTACACTCAGAATTGCACAAAACACCAGTTAAAGCCAATAGGACCATAGCTCTTTTAAGTACAATGTTTAATTTCTCAATTCGATGGGGTTGGCGCTCTGATAACCCAGCAAGAGGCATTAAAAAATACAAAGAACATGGGCGCGATCGTTGGCTTAATGATGAAGAAGTGCAAAGATTGCTTACTTCTTTAAATAACTATCATAATCAAAATGTTGCTAATGCTATTCGTTTACTTGTCTTAATGGGCTCAAGAAAAACAGAAGTTTTGAGCGCGAAATGGGATCAAATTGATTTAAAAAGAGGAACTTGGACAAAGCGAGCCCACTCCACAAAGCAACGTAAAATGGAATACCTTCCCGTTTCTTCGCCCGTCCTTGAGATTTTGACGAAGATGAAAACACATGCCGATTCTCCTTTTTTATTCCCTGGGAAGGTCCCAGATCAACCTCTGAAGGATCCTAAAAAAGCTTGGAATACGATACGAAATCAGGCAGGCGCTCCTGATGTGCATATACATGATCTCCGCCATACTTTTGCCTCTCATCTCGTGTCAAGTGGGGTAAGCTTAAGCATCGTTGGAAAACTCTTAGGACATACTCAAGCCTCGACTACTCAACGTTACGCCCATCTAGCAGTTGCACCTTTAAGAGAAGCTGCGGAATTGTTTGGAAGTAAGGTGAAGGAGCTTGCCTCCCAGTAGGCTTACCCATCAATATGAGAACAATTAGAATTAAGAACCCACATATATTAAAATTTATAAGGTGAGATAAAAAGCTTTAACACTCGGTCGCTAAAAACAAGGCACCTTCTTTCATCATTTTAAGGGGACGCAAAGGGATCACATATCCTATCATGAAGAGAAAAAAGACCTAAAGGCTTGCAGTCTTATGATGTAGTACGACAACGACTTAAGAAGAGAATCGTGCGCATCTAACTCTTGAGTTTTCCTTTTACGAAAGAA
>JAIESK010000011.1 GCA_019746105.1 Alphaproteobacteria bacterium | reverse complement strand
GGGAAGAATTTCTCTGCTCAGCACTTATATCTTCTTCATTCAAACTTAAAATCGCCTTTTTAACAGAGGACTAACTAATCATTAGTCTACACATCCAGATCCCGAACAAACTGCGCATTTTCTTGGATGAAGGCAAAGCGTTTTTCAGGGCTGCGGCCCATAAGATCATCCACAAAGGTGTCTACATCCCGGTCATCAAGAAAAACCCGCTGGAGGTGGCGCTTTTTGGGATCCATGGTAGTTTCCTTCAACTGAACTGCAGGCATCTCTCCAAGTCCCTTAAAACGGCTAACTTCCACTTTTTTGACCCCCTTGAATTCTGTCTCTAAAAGTTTTTCTCGATGAGCATCATCATGAGCGTAAATACTTTTTCCTCCATAAACCAACCGATAAAGCGGTGGTTGAGCAAGATACAAGTGCCCTGCATCCACGATAGGGCGCATTTGTTGGAAGAAAAACGTAATGAGAAGGGAGGCAATGTGAGCTCCATCCACATCCGCGTCCGTCATAATGATCACACGTTCATAACGCAGCTTTTTAGGATCACAGGTTTTTCCAATCCCGCACCCCAAAGCAAGGACCAAATTGGCGATTTCCTGATTAGCATTCATCTTATCCACGGTTGCATTGGCCACATTGAGGATCTTCCCACGCAGAGGCAAAATGGCTTGAGTTTTCCGCTCACGCGCTTGTTTAGCCGTACCGCCTGCCGAATCTCCTTCCACCAAGAAAATCTCTGTTCCTTCAGCCGAGCCAATGCTGCAATCAGCTAATTTCCCAGGTAGGCGCAGCTTGCGCGTGGCAGAGGCGCGATTAATATCTCTGTTTTGTTTGCGCCGCAGCCGCTCTTCCATTTGCTCAATCACATACTCTAACAAGCCTTGAGCGGCCTCTGAATTGGCAGTCAGCCAGTGATCAAAATGATCCCTGAGGGAGGATTCAATCAAGCGCGCTGCTTCTTGGGAGACAAGTTTTTCCTTTGTTTGTCCTTGAAATTGCGGATCTCTTAAAAAAGCTGAGAGCACCCAGCTAGCCCCCTGAAGACAATCCTCCGGCGTAAGGCTCGCCGCTTTTTTATTGCCAAGGCGTTCACCATAGCCACGCAATCCCTTAACGATGGCTTGGCGAAACCCATTTTCGTGAGTACCGCCTTCTGGGGTGCGAATAGTGTTGCAATAGGAAGTTGAAAACCCCTCCCCTTCGCTGGGCCAAGCGATAGCCCATTCAACGCGACCCTCTCCTTCAGAAAACTTGGATTCTCCTGCAAAAAAGTTAGGAGTCACTAAAGGCGTATCCTCCAGAACCTCTTTGATATAATCAGATAACCCTCCTGGAAAATGAAAGACAGCCTTGGCAGGAGTGCCATCCTGACACAAATCTTCATGGCAGGTCCAATGGATGGTCACACCCTTGAAAAGATAGGCTTTTGAGCGGGCCATTTTATAAAGAAGGGCTGGCTTAAAGTGAGCCCCTTCTCCAAAAATTTCGGGATCTGGAGAAAAGCAAATAAATGAGCCCTGCCTATAAGGGCTCGCCCCCTTGTTTTCCAATGCTGTCACTGGAAGGCCTTGAGCATATTCTTGGCGCCACACTTCTTTGTTACGAGAAATTTCGACGACAAGGCGCGAGGCCAAGGCGTTCACAACAGAGAGTCCTACCCCATGAAGACCGCCGGAAGTGCTGTAAGACTTACCCCCAAACTTGGCCCCTGAGTGAAGGGTAGTTAAAATCACCTCAAGAGCTGACTTATTAGGAAATTTTGGGTGAGGATCAATAGGAATACCACGCCCATTATCCCGCACAGAGACGGATCCATCCTGATTTAAGGTCAAATCAATGCGGCTGGCATGGCCCGCAACAGCCTCATCCATGGCATTATCAATGATCTCCACTACCAAGTGATGAAGGGCTCGCTCGTCCGTGCCGCCAATATACATACCAGGACGGCGCCGAACGGGCTCTAACCCTTCGAGGACCTCAATATCTTTCGCTGAGTAGGCTTCAGCTGCAGCTGTTGCCGTCGATTTAGAAAATAATTCATTCATGAGGCGCATTATGCTCAAGAGCGCTTAAAAATGCAAGCATAGCTTGGAGAAAAAACCAACCAAGTCATCCTCGCGGAGACGAAGATCTAGGGCAAACAGCTTATTCCGTAGGAATGAGGAATCCTTTTTAGGAAAGTAACATAATTGCATTGCTGCGCAATAAGTAATGCACTGGATCCCCTATACGAGAGGATGACATCATCAGTGGATGTGGTGAATCATTCAATTAATTAATTTCCCAATTATTGCAAAAAGGTGCGACACCAATGCACAGCGGAATCTACCCCTGCGATACACGGCGTAAGGTCCGTAGTTCCTGCGTATGATACATTACAGGTTTTCGTCGTTTGCTCCAGTATGTGATCACACACCTGAGTCTTGTCCGCGTGAGCGAATTCAAGACCTAGGAGACTGATCCCAAGGATCAGCGCTGATGTCTGGAGAAATTTATTTTGCATGGTGATATTCCTTTCATAAAGTTGTTAAACCCATAAAACACAGAGAGGGTTGGGCAATTTGTTCGACTCTGTGAGTTCGATTGACGTCTCGATGCTGTGACTTTTTCAGCTATAGATGCAACAACATTTTCAACGTGATGAACTTTGGAAGGAAGATCCGCATGCACCCATTTTCTCCAACGCTTGAGGTACTCTTCCAGGGACTTCCTGTCCCCTTGCGCATAACGCCGCTTTGCATTCTCAAATGCTTTTTCCTGGGTTTTTTGGCTGGGAGAGAAACCTTGAGGCGTGATGTGATATCCTAAGAGATCAAATCCTTTTTGATTTCTTCCTACAAAGGTTTTTTCTGGCCTTAAGCTGAGCCTTAACTCATCTAATATTTTATACATGGCTTTTCGCATGCGTCTTAAGACATGTCTTTTTCTTGCCATAAGAATAATGTCATCTTGAAACCGGGCATAGAAATAATCTCCCCGTGCCATCCACCGTTCCATCGCGTGGTCTAAAGGAGTTAAATACAAGGCTACTAAGACAGGGGAAAGACTTCCCCCTTTAGGAATGCCGATTTTACAATGGAGAGAAGCCCCCATACGAACAATCGTGCGCTCACAATAAGCAATAACGGTTTTCATAAGATGATAGGGCCAATGGATGGCGGTGAGCTGTTGGATGAGGAGGGTATGATTGATAGAAGAATAATAGCTATAGACATCAATTTTATAGACAAAGCATGCTTTCCTCATGTCATAGGTGGTGAGAAACCCTCTGGGGAGAGTTATTGTTCTGACTTTGTCCATATGCTTTTCACATACTCTATTTAAGGTTCTATGTTATTTGATCTGATAATAAAGCAAAAATGTTAATTTTTCGTTAACTTCAGTCCTACCCTTAAAATTAGAGGCTTATTATTAAAAAAACGTCCGGTCGTGAGCTTTTTGATAACTTCTGAGTTTGTCTGTGACCATAACACGAGGAGCGTGACCAACCTGGTGAAGTGCTTTCCTTAAAAAGCGAATGGTGGCCTTTGCATTTCTTCTTTTCTGAAGCAGTATTTCAATCTCCTCTCCATCACTATCAACGAGTCTCCAAAGTCAGAAGATCTCTCCCTTTATTTTCCTGACTTGTGCCAAATTTAGTAAGGCTCGATTTTTGCAGAATAAAATCTAATAATACCAATGCCTTGCATAATCTATTGATGCGTTTTGTCACACTAAGGCCTATATTGAGGCATGTTCGGTGACCTCAGAATTCGGAAAGTTCGTACTTCATCAAATGCGACGGCTGTTCAGATTGTTCGATACATGAATCGTAAGTGTGTTGTGGTTCGTCACTTGGGCAGCGCTCGGACAGACTAAGAGCTGAAAGCCCTCTTGCAAGAGGCCGAAATTGTTCGAGAGGAACTGTGTATTCAGCCGTCCCTTTTTCCGTTAACGCATGACACAACAAAGCTCCTGCACGAAAGCCACTTGAATCTGCAGACAGTTACCCATTTGTTTGCCCATAAAATGCTCTGGAGGTGCAGTCAGATCTGCGGTTTGGGAATCATCGACCCACTTTATCAGGATTTGTCTTTGATGCGGATTATTGAGCCAGCCTCAAAATTAAGAACAATCGAACTGTTGCAACGCTACTTCAACATCTCCTATGCAAAACGAACAATTTATCGTCTGCTTCCACAACTCATTGATCAAAAACCCGTCATTGAGGAAGCTGCCTTTCAGACAGCCTGCACACACTTCGGAGAAGTGTTTTCTTTGGTTTTATATGATGTCACGACCCTATACTTTGAATCCCATGAACCAGATGATGATTTGAAGGCTCGAGGCTTCTCTAAGGACGATAAGTCCAAACAGCCTCAGATTGTTGTGGGCTTACTGGTGACCTCTCAGGGCTTTCCTCTCATGCATGAGATTTACAAAGGCAATACGTTTGAAGGTCATACGATGCTTAGTGTGATTCAACAATTCAAGAAACGACATCCTCAAGCCAACCCCATCATTGTGGCCGATGCAGCCATGCTGTCTCAAGACAACATGAATCGCCTGGATGCCGAAGGGTACCAGTACATTGTAGGAGCTCGGTTGGCCAACACAAAGATGTCCTTCATCAATCAAATCGATACTCAGTTAGCCAGAAAGGATCGTCGGGAGTTTGAGAAACATCTGGCGAGAGCTCAAGAACTGATAGCACGCAAAGAGTCTGGCAGACGAGCTAAGTTCATCAAGAAAAAGCTCAAAGGAACGGATTGCTTTGTTTTGAATGAAGAGTTGAAGGCAAAGACTGAAAAACTACTTGGAATCAAAGGGTATATCACCAATGTTTCTCAAACAATCCCCTTATGTTTAAGTTCTCAAAATAACCAAACCCATCAAATCACTTAAAATAAAATTCAAAAATTAATAATTTATAAACAAAAAATGTTATAAAATGTTAATAATAAGAATAAGTATAATTGTTTTTATAGTTTTACAGGAGATGGTATTATGAAAAAGTTAACATTAACTTCACTTGTCCTTGGTATTGTTTTCTTGCTTGGAGTCAATTCAGCAACAGAGGCTATAGCTAGCAATCAGAATAATAGTAACGTAGTTATGGCATATTGGCGTAATCCTGGTCCGTATTATTATGGTCCTGGTCCCTATTACTATGGCCCAGGCCCTGGTTATTATTATGGCGGTCCCTTACTTTGCGTTGGTCCACTTTGCATATAAAAATTAACATTACCTCGGACTCTAAAGAGTGAGATATATTTAAAAATGGCCGATCTTTTCTCGGCCATTTTTTATCTGAAGAGAGATTAATAATAAAAAAATTAATATTTTATAAACAAAAATTATTGTATAATAGTATTCATAAGAACCAATACAATTGTTTTTAAAGAGGAGGATACCATGAAACTTTTAATAACATCATCACTTATTATAGGCGCTGTTTTTTTGCTGGGTGCAAGCACAGTATTGAATGCTATAGATACGCAGCCAGTTCTCAAAAGTACCCAGGATAGCAATATCGTAAAAGTAAGAGGCGGCTTCCACGGCGGCGGCTTTGGCCACATGGGCGGCGGTAACTTTGGACATGGGGGCTTCCACCACGACGGTAACTTCAATCATTACAGAGGTTGGAACGGAGGAGGTGTGGACGTTGGAGTCGGCATTGGTGTCGGTCCTTCTTATATTGAAGGGCCTGGCTATGATTATGACACTGGGCCCGTTTGCGTAGGTCCCGATTGTGAGTACTTGTAGAATAAACTGCACATATACATACAAATGGCCGAGTCTTTCTCGGCCATTTCTTTATCAAAAATAATTCACCACTCTTATAGTAAAAAATTAACACTTTATAAATAAAAAATGCTGTATAATAGTACTTATGGTAATAATTGCATTTGTTTTTATATAGGAGGGTATTATGAAAATTTTAACAACATCATCATTTATTATAGGCGCTGTTTTCTTACTGGGAGTAAGTACATCGTTAAATGCTATAGATACGCACTCACTTATCAAAAGTAGTAGCGATAGCAATATTATAAAAGCAAAACACAGCGGAAGCCACGGTCATGGTCATCATGGCCGAGGTCACGGCCATGGTCACCACGGTCATCATGGTCATCATGGAGGCTGGGGCGGCTGGGGCGGCTGGGGCGGCGGCTTTTACGGCGGTCCTGGTTATTATGGAGGCCCCGGCTATTACTATGCCGACCCAGGTCTAGGCGTTTGTATAGGTCCTCTTTGCGTTGGACTCTAAAAAGTAAAACGCACATAAAAATGGCCGAGGAAAACTCGGCCATTTTTTATCTGCTTTTTAAACCCTTTTAGTTAACAACCACACCGCCTTTGATCTTCCCACAAACACCTTCTGGCAAATAGAGATAAGCATGGGGATCTCCCTCAGAATTTGCCCCTGCACAGGATGAGTGATCTGATGCACAATCTGCCATATGAGCTTTAATAAGACTTTTTCCACTAGCGTCATTAATTCGGCATTTTTCCCCCTTAGCATCGTCAGCGCAAGCGCTTTCAGTAAGCACTGCTGCAAAAGCTGCAGCAAGGATGGATGTGGTTAAGATTCCTTTGTTCATTTTAGTTTTCCTTGTTTGTATTTCTTTTTGCTTGCTCTAAAGCTACCCAAACTTTCTCATCTTGTCCATATTCGTCAGGAACAAAATTCATTCTCCCATGTTCATCCTCGAAAACCGTAAAATAGGTAATAAAGACGGGCAAGGGACGGGGTAACTTAACATGATCCGTTTGTGAACCAGAGGCTTTACTTTCAATACGTGCAAGGGTCCAAGACGGATCATCAAAGACAAATTTGGCCAATTTGGCAGGGTTTTCGACACGAATACAACCATGACTTAAGGAGCGATTTTCCTTCTTAAACAAGTTCTGAGAAGGGGTTCCATGGAGATAAATGGAAAAAGGGCTTTCAATGGTAAAGCGAATTTTTCCTAGAGCATTAGCGTTTCCCGGCCGTTGTACAATGTGCGTTCCAGAATCATCATGTGTCACCACATACCCTTTTCGCGCGTAAGTTTCAGGATTACTCTCAATCTTTGGCAAAATTTCATGAATAATGCTGGCGGGCACATGCCACGAAGGATTGAAAATAATTTCGTTCATCGGAGCATTAAACACAGGGGTCTTGGTATACTTTTTTCCCGTAATGATGGGCATAAAGAAAGCTGTTTTCCCCCCATCAACGGCCTTTAAATAAAATCCAGGCACATTTACCTGAAGATAGCGGGAGGGCATAGGATCAGGATACCAGCGTTGCCTTTCCATACTAACAATGATGGAACGGATACGATCTTCAACGGAGGTATTCAAAGCCGCCAAAGTAGCTGGCCCCACCTTTCCATCAAGCTCTTGAGCATGAACATCTTGAAATTCTTTAAGTGCTGTCTCTAATTCCTCATCAAATTGATCTCCGCCTTGAGCGCCAGGAATGTCTTGGGCTACAAGTTGTTTCCTTAAGGTCTCAACCAGGGCCCCAGAATCTCCCTTTTCAAGCTTAGTTCCCTTAGGAAGCTGAGGCCAGCCACCTTGGGCTTGCTTTTGACGATACATGGCCAAGTTTTTTTTAAGATCTTGATATTCAGGGCCTTGAGGAGCGAGTCCGTGAATCCAGCCGCAATGGCCTGGAAGAGAGAGGTAATTTTTCAAGAGTTCTACTTCATCAACAGAAACCTGTTTAACATGAATGTTCTTGCTGGCTTCCTTGGGATCGATGCGTTCCCCCTTCATATCAGAAATATAATTCAAGGCAGCCAATGTCAAAAGCGCATCCGCCTTTTTCTGTGTCTCAGGAGAAGATAAATTCATCTTATTAAGAGCTTGCACAAAAGGAGCATAATCTTCTTGCCATAACCCCTCCTCCTCAACATGATTTAAGGCTTCCAAAAGGACTTTTGCACAGGAGCTCCAAGTACCTCCCTTAATCCAAATTAACTCTTCCTTAAAATAATCATAAGTTTTTTGCACCCTGGGATCCGTAGAAGTCTCTGGCAAAGCAAAGCTACAAGTCATATTTAAGCTTGCTATCAAAAGGAAAAAGGCTATTTTTCTCATCATTTATTTTCTCCTTAAAATCCACGAAGGGAGTTGTTGACGGGCTCGAGAGAGTGAGCTATAAATCCTCTACAACACTGTGGATAATTATTATTAAGGAATA
>JAIESK010000050.1 GCA_019746105.1 Alphaproteobacteria bacterium | reverse complement strand
AACCGATAGGTTTGTCCAATGATGTCCTTCCCTCATCATATGGACAAAGCTCTCTCTGCTCATCAGTGCCTTCCTGAAGAGCAGAAGGAGCACCAGTCTGGGGGGAGAGAGTTTGCTCTCTCTCCCTCCTCCAATAAGGCTTATAAACATCCTCAGGTTATCCTGTTGCGTGAAGAATGGGTAAAGCTAACAGGAGATCCCATCCGAGCTTGTGTTCTGGAAAAGATGGTGCATTGGAGTAGGAAAGTTCAGGACTTCGATCTTTATTTAAAGGAAGAGACAACAAGTTCCTTAAAATCTGATTCTTTACCTCAGTATGGATGGTTTTATAAGTCTAATGAAGCCCTCATAGAAGGCTGTTTGTTTCGCGTAACCGTTACTACCTTCCGAAGGTACTTATACTTTTTAATGGATCGAGGATGGATTCAAAGAAAAATCACCCCCATCAGCAAATGGCATCGAACATCACATTATCGTGTGAATTTGAGAAAGTTAAGTTTTGACCTTCAAAAGCAGGGATATCACTTTCCGGATTTTACTCTCTATGAAAGGCTCTTTGATTCATCGCACGAGAAATCCAGCCTTCATTCAGCACCTCATTCAAAAGTGAGGTCCTCATGAGAACATCTTCCTTAAATCAATCGAGAGCTGTTTATGAAGAGAAAAACACTTTTCACTCTAAAAGTGGTCACGTCTCTCTTATTCGAAAAGAGCTCGTCACTTTAGCTGGAAGTCATACCCACGCAGTTATCTTGAATCAACTCTTGTATTGGACTCAGAGAACAAAAGATTTCTCTCTGATGTTAGAAGAAGAAAAAAATAGGGGAATCGCAACAACAGAGGGATTCCCTCGAGAGGAATTTCCTCAGGAGGAACCTCCACAGTATGGATGGATCTATAAGACGGCGAGTGATCTTATTGAAGAGACCATGCTTCATGTTGATCGAACAACGCTTCGTCGTTACTTAAAATTCTTAGTCAAGCAAAAATGGCTTTTTGAAAGATCTAATCCGCAGAACAAGTGGAATAAGACAATTCAGTATCGCGTCAATGTACAAAAGATCCAAGAAGATCTTATGGCTCTTGGCCTCAACCTTTCAGAAATTCCGGGGTTAGAAAAAGTTAATTTTAAAGGTATGAAAGAGGGGAATAGGTCTAAGAAGCACTCTAATGTGTATCTTCTCCCTTTAAAATCAAGAATTGCATCTTCGGATGGGCAACCTGCCCATACGAATGAGCAAAACGCCCGTTCGGATGGTCATAATGCCCGCTCGAGTGGGCAAATTGCCCATTCTAAGACAGAGAATACAACAGAGATTACAAACAGAGAGCACGCAGAAGGCGCACGCGCGAATTCTGATAAAAGTTTTTTTGGTGAAGTTCTTGAAATTTGGAATGCTTGTGTGAGCCAGGAGGGATTACCCCCTGCTAATCTAACCGATGAGCGGCAACGACGCATCTATTCCCTTTTTCCTTTGTATTTTGAGAGCGATTTGACCCAGTGGAAGCAGTTTTGTAATCGGATTGCTTGTTCCCCATTCTTGATGGGTCAAGGACCTCGGAAATGGCGTGTTAGCTTGGATTGGATTCTTGTTGAGGAGAATTTGATTAAGGTTTTGGAAGGAAACTTTGATGATCCTGAAGAGGTTGACAAAAAACAAACCGCCACAAGCAACACAGAGAGAGTCAAGGAAATCAGTACAACTCTCGCTTCCATTGAAGATCCAATGTGGAGAGAATGGTGCTCACAATTGGACTTTGAATCACGAAACGCAGTCTCTTTGGGAGAGTTGAAGAGCATAGCCAATGCCAGATTTTTAGAAGTTGAAGGCGATCGGCTGATTTGGATTGGAAGTTCCGATCCGCAAGTTCTTTCTCGCATTGAAAACTTGAGGTTGAAGCTCTTACCTCTGACTCAAAAGACTTTTCCTAAAGTCAGAAACCTCAGAACTCGTCTCTGCGAAGATCATTCTGTCCTTCAAAAAGAAACTCCTCAACAACTCGGAGAACTCTCATGAACAAAGTCATTTTAATTGGAAATGTTAGCCGTACACCAAAAACCTATCTCACTCATCATGGCAAAGAATATACGACTTTCTTTGTAGAAACCACTGATTCATGGAGGGATGAGACAGGAGAATGGCATTCAGCAACGGATCGGCATCGAGTATCGGTCTTTCGTGAATCTTCAGTTCGGTGGATTAAGGATGTTCTCAAGCGCGGTGACCGCGTTTCTGTCGAGGGAAAACTTACCTATGAGTATTGGACGGATAAGTTCGGTCAATCAAGGTTCACTCCCCACGTTGTGATTGCAAGAACAGAAGGAAAAGTTGAGCACTTCCTTTGTGATTCGATGAAGAATGGAAAATCATCCTCCAACCTGAATTCAACTCTAAAAATTGAAAGTTTAAATTCTGAGCTGAACTCTGAAACAACTTCTGAGCAAGAGGTTATCGCTTCTAATTCTGAAGAAAATGAAGATCCCTCTTTTGAGCTTTTAGAAGAGCAAATTCATCCAAAACAATAACCCATTCATCAAAAAAAGGAGACTCCCAGATGAAGACTTACCAAAAACTTACTCTATCCTCTGAACAGGTTAAGTTCCTGTTATTTTGTGCTTTTGCCTTTCTGATGTTTACCCCAGAGGTCTTTGGCGTTGCAGCAACACACGATGCTGGCTTTAACGCCAGTACAAACAATGTTGTGGGTATTATTAACAATAGCCTTGTTCCCATCATTCTTATTGCGGGCTGCCTTGCAGCGATAGCCCTTTCCTTTATGAAGTCCAGTCCAACACCCTTTATTGTCGGTATTCTTACGACCATTAGCTTTGGTTTTGCAAAGGTCTGGATCAATACCACCTATGCCATTTGCGCGTAAGGAGAGAAAACTATGGATAGAGGCGAAAACTTCCTTCTCAATCGTTTAGATAAGCCCTTACGGTTTTTGGGGATTAATAAGGACGAAGCCCTTGTTGTCGTTATTCCTCTCTTTGGAGGATTATTTATGGGGTGGATTGTCTCTGGCTTTATTGTGGGGATTGGAGCTCTTTCCCTTCTCCGCACCATCAAGAAACAAAATGAAGGATCTGCTCTAATTCATGCGCTTTATTGGCATTTACCTTTGCCAAGAAAGTCGATGAAACTGCCAGTCCCTTCCTACATTCGGGAGATGATTGGATGAAAACTGATTTTCTCCGTCACAATATTCTGAAACTCATTTCTCAGCGTAATGTTTGGATTGGAATATCTGTGCTTATGGCGGTGAGTAACATTCTCTTAAGTACAGGGGTCTTTTTTAAAAAGGAACGTACTATTTTGGTCCCTCCCCACATCACAAAGACTCTGTGGGTAGAGGGAGGAGCGGTTTCAAAAGAGTATTTAGAAGAAATGGGCCTTTATATGGCTAAGCTTCTTTTAGACCTTTCCCCAACAAGCTTTCCTTACAATCATGAGACGCTTTTAAGATACGCAACTCCTGAAGCTTATGGCGCTTTAAAAAAACAGCTCATGGATGATGGGGAAGAATATACAAAACTTCAGCTTTCAACCCATTTTAAGCCCACAGAAGTTAAGGCCCATCCAAGCAAGCTCAAAGTTGAGGTCAAAGGTAATCTCACCAGCTATGTAGCTGGAAAAGAGATTAGCTCTTCTTTAGAGACGATCTCACTTCAATTTACCCTACGAGGAGCAGGTCTTCTTTTAGAAAAAGTTACAGGAGGGATAGTCCATGAGGAATAAAATCACGATGAGTAAGTTCATAATGAATAAATTCATGATGAATAAACTTGCGATTTTGTTATTAACAGGAACCGCAGCACAAGCTGCTGTCGTGCGTCCCCTTGATGAGATGAAGGTCTTGGAAGTCCCTATTGCCCAAGACGCACTGACCCGCATTAAGGTTGAAAATGATCGTATTCTTCAGGTATTTGGAAACGCAGGAGAGTATGTTCTTGAGACAGATGACTACCAAGGCCAAATCTTTATCCGTCCAACAACTTCTTTAGAAACCATACCATTAAAGGCGATTAGTCTTACCCTAACAACGGAAGCAGGATACACCCAAGATCTTCGTCTTCTTCCTAAGAATCAAGCACCAGAAGCTCTTATTCTTCAAGTTAACACAGATCTTGAAAAAAGCTCACTTAGTGGGACAAAGCTCGCTTTAACCCCTCTCTTTCGTGAGGAAGTTGAAGGTTTAATCCTTGCCTTACAGGAAGGGCGTATTCCTTTGGGCTATAAAGAGATGCCCATCAACTTAATCACACTTAAGGGGCCTTATCAAAGAATGCGAGAGATTCAAGGACAGAAGCTGCGTGGTCTGACCTATCGGATTCAAAACAATACGAAAGAGCCTCTCATTTTATCCGAGGCTGAATTAGCCAAGGAACTCAATCTCAATACGCTTGTTGCCCTTTTGATTCCCAAAAAAACCTTAACCCCTGGAGAAGGAACGGACGTTCATGTTGCAATTCGAGCAAATTAAAGAGAGATTCTCTTCCTGGATCTCCAGGCTTCCTGCGTTCATTAACTCCGCGAGATCATGGATACGTTTTTTTCATCCTGAATCGCCTCAAAGTATTCGAAGATTGCAGTTCTTTTGGCTGAGTTGCGGAGGTTTGATTATTGTGGCTTTTGCTTATGGGATGATGACATTTTTGTTTGAAAAGACGCCTCTTCCCCAGCAAGAAGAGGAAGTTAAGATCACTTCTACCTCCATTGAGACAGCGACGAAAAAAGTAAATTTAGAGGAAGTTTTTCGTAATAGCATTGAGAATAAACTTAAAGCTATCACTGATAAAATAACCGCCGTTGAAACGCTCTTTCAGGAAGGCGTTAAACGCGAAGGATTTTCTTCACAAAACTCAAACCCTGAAGAAGAGAATCAAGACCCTTCTTTAAATTCTTCCTTTCCTAAATCGTCCCTTGTTCAAGAGTTAGAAACAAAAATTCTCCAGTTGGAACATCAACTGGACATGCAAAAAAATACCACATCGCCTTCGCAAACACTATCTCCACAATCTTTTCCTTACCAGGCTGGGCAGGAAGAAGAAAGGGGCGAGCCCCACCTTATTCAAAAGGTCTCATTAGGACTTACTGAAAATCTTAAGCTTAAGCTCCCTAAAACTGTAAACACAACCATTCCAGCAGGGGCTTTTGCTAAGACAATTTTGCTCTCAGGACTTGATGCCTCTTCAGCCATGACAGCGTCAAGTGATCCGCGTCCTATGCTGTTGAGACTCATCGATCCAGGAACACTTCCAAGGCGGTTCCAAAGCGACTTGAAGGACTGTCATTGCACAGCAAGTGCTTATGGAGACCTTTCTTCAGAGCGCGTTTATGCTCGCTTGGAAAAGCTCACCTGTATTGAGCGCACGACGGGAGAGATCATCGAAACTCAAGTCGCCGGCTATATTGCTGGATCCGATGGTAAGGCAGGTATTCGAGGCGTTGTTGCTTCTAAAGATGGTCAGTTCTTAGGCAGAAGCCTTGTGGGAGGTGTGTTTGCAGGTCTCAGCAATGTGGCAAATCCTCAAAACCGTCAAGTTCAAGGAAATCCATTTGCACCAAATCAGGTTTCCCCTCCAAATATAGGCGATATCTTTACAGCTGGCATGACTTCAGGCGTGTCAACAGCTCTTGATCGTCTCTCTCAATATTACATTGACCGTGCTGAACAACTCCAACCGGTTATTCAAGTCGCTGCTGGCCAAGTGGTAGACATTGTCTTCACACAAGGAACCTTTATAGGAGCGCAGACAGCTCATGATGAAAGTAAGAGCGAAAAGGTTCCTAGTGATTAGCAATTAGAAATTAGTAAGTAGAAAAAAGAAAGGAAATTAAAAATGCGGAAAATAAAAAAACAGAGACTGTTGAAAGACAAAATTTTTAGTCTAATAACTAATTACCAACTTCTAATAACAGGGCCTTTGGCCCTCACCGGCTGTATGGGCGTTTATGAAGGAGGGTTTGAATGCCCTCCTGGAGAAGGTGTGGGTTGTAAGTCCATCTCGGAAGTTAACCAAATGGTTGATCAAGGGTTAGGAAATAAAAATCCATTATTAGAAACTAACCCACTAAAGACAGGAGACAATGAACCTGTTTGTAAAAAGAGATCTGGATCATGTGCCGTATCTCCTGAAATCTGGTATGCGCCTGGTTTCGAGATGATACACAATGAAAAGTGTCAAACTCAGGACTTAGATGACGCACTCTCCCTCTGAAAACTGCACACTGAGCACGACCTTAGGTAGGTCTATCATAGGTAGGACTGTATTAAGCAAAACGGAGCACTGCTATGGAACATCCTCTGCAACTCTCAAACTTGCGAATGAGTTCTTACAAACTCATAGCCTGAGTGAGCTGCTGCCCTATCGAAGCTTTGATCTAAACACACAGCTTTTCTTGAATCGTGCTAGCGTTGGTTTTGTTCTTGAAACCCTCCCTTTGGTAGGCTGTGGAGAGGAAGTTCCGCGTCAACTCACGGGGATTTTTCAGCATGCGTTGCCCTTGGGATCAAATCTCCAGTGTTTACTCATTGCAAGCTCTCATATCGATTCTTGGCTCAAAACCTGGGAAAATGCCCGATATGATCTTTCTTCGACTCCAGACCGGGCTGATGTTTTAAGAGAGTTGGCTAAAGAGCGGTGCTTTGCCTTTAGAAATAGACCTGCCATTCGGACTTTTCGTTTATTCATTTCCTATAGTGAATCCCATACGATTTTTAAATCCTTTGAGGAAATCCTGGCTTTACGAGAACAGCTGATGACAACTCTTAAAGGATGGGGGCTTCCTGTTAAAGTGTGGCAAGCAGAAGACCTATTATTGAGGTTGGATGAGATCTTAAATCCCACAGAAAGATTTTTAGGAAATCATCAATCTCTCTGGAATCCTTATGAGTCTCTTTCTCCTCAACTGATGAATCCTGCCACACGGATTCAGGTTGAACCGCCTCAATTAGTCTTTGGCGAAGATGAACGAGTTCTTCGCCTTTACACAACACGCCTTTTACCTCCACTTTGGCACTTAAGTGCCATGGGGTATCTTATTGGCGATCCCTTTGAGGAATTCCTCCGTCTTCAAGGAGGATTCTTTTTGTCCTATGGGATTCATATCTGTAATGAAAAGACCCTTAAAACAAAAATGCTGGCTAAATGTGGCAACGTTGAAAAACAAGCGGCCAGCCCTATCGCTAAATACGTTCCGTCTTTAAAGAAAGAAGCTGAGGAGTGCACCTATGTACGAGAGAAGTTTGAGGAGGGACAACGTCTTGTTCGAACACGCTTTCAGGTTGGGCTCTTAAATTCTCCTGATCAAATCGCACGAGAAGAACAAACCCTCTTTAATCTTTATCGGTCTCAAAGATGGGAGTTGGTGTTGGATAAATACCTTCAGCTTCCTGCATTTTTAAGTTGTCTTCCCATGACCTGGGGTGAAGGCGCTGCTGAAGATAGCAAAATCTTTCAAAAGACAAAAACAACCTTAAGTCATGAACCCTCCAATCTCATGCCTCTTCAAGGGGAATGGCAAGGAACAAAGTCTCCTGGCATGATGCTGACGGGAAGGCGAGGTCAAATTTTCTATTGGTCCCCCTTTGATAACAACGAAGGCAACTACAATACCTGTGTAGTGGGAAGATCCGGATCTGGAAAATCCGTCTTTATGCAAGAGCTGCTGACCAGCATACTGGGTATGGGAGGACGGGTTTTTGTTTTAGATGTAGGCCGTTCCTTTGAAAAGACCGTCAAACTTCTCAAAGGAACCTTTGTAGAGTTTTCAACTCATTCGCCCATCTGTATTAATCCTTTTTCCTCTATTCCTTCCAATGATGCTGAAG
>JAIESK010000100.1 GCA_019746105.1 Alphaproteobacteria bacterium | reverse complement strand
CTCCAGGGAATTATGAACTCTTTCCATTAATGGGGAAGACTAATTTAAAAACTGGACCCATTACTGGGGGCTTGACAAAAACAAGGCAGTCCAGCCCCTTGGAGAATGTGGAAAACACAACCTCGTGTGAGGTTAGCATCTTGTCTGAGAAGTGTTTACCACACTCTCCACAGGGCCAACAACCACAACAGCCATTTTATCAATAAGGAGAAAATACAGAATCAGCCATCAAAACGGAGCTATTTTATCTCTTAATTTAAGGTAAAATTGGTCTAGACAACGGGGGTCACTTTAGACCACCCGGTTTGGGATGGTCTCCACGTTATGATCGCAGACAACTAAGAAGCTATGTCAAAGCTCACTGTGTTCTGCTTAATCTAACAAGCATCGAAACAATAAACAATTATGTAGCAGGATAAAATATAGCCTTAAGTCCACCCGGTAGAAAAAAGACAGATACGGGGATTTAAGAGTGCAGGAAGTGCTCAGAGATTTCTCAGCATTATAAGGTCTTTTCCTAATCTTCTAAAAATTAATAGTATAAACACCTAGCTTAACATTATAGGAAGAATTTTAAAATTACCCTTGTAACATTCGATGAAATCGTTTCTTCATGCTACCGTTATGCCCAAATAATAGAGGAAATGCTTTCTTCACAATTCTCTTAATCAAATTGACGATACCTATTGTGAAATTACTGCATTTCTAAAGTTTCTATTGTTTCAGCGTAACTCCCATGTAGGGTTGTTAGATTTAAAACCATATTATTTCTTTCCACAATTCTGGATCTTGTTTTTTTGCCATTACACGCGCTTTCCAATCACCAACATGAATTTCAAGTTTGTGGTCATCCGGATCAAGAAAATAAAGAGAAGCGCCTGGAGAAGTATTTTCTTTAAAAATGAAAGCCCCAGATTCAATAATTCGTAAACTCATAGACTCAAAGTCATTTTCATTTACGCTAAAAGCGTAATGAGTGTAACATAAGTTTGCTTGACGAAGGTCATCAACATTCAAGCAAAACCAAAAATCATCTATTAAAAAATATGCTCCTTTGTCCCATCTACAAATAGGTTTCAAACCAATAATATCATGATAAAACATAAAAGAACGATTGATGTCGGTCACAGCCAGAGTTATATGATTTATACCTTTAATCATTTGTTTTTTGTACCTTTCAGATAAAATTTGCAGTATCTATCTCCAATTTGAGGTTATATTGAAAGACTCTGATTTAAATATAATCATAAAAACTTAAAACTGTTAATATGTATTTTAAGAAAATGGAAAGCTTCTTTTAAGGTGTCTAAAGGACATGCAATATTAATTCTAAAAAAACCCTCTCCCCCCGGTCCAAACTCAGAACCTTTTGCAACAATAATATTTTTTTCCAATTCTTTAAAAAAAATGCTTTCAGGAATATTTAATTGTTGATAGTTAATCCACACCAGGTATGTACCCTCTAAAGGAGATACTTTTAAGGTAGGAATCTCATTTTTTATAAAATTTCTAACAAATTGATAATTTTGATTAATATACTTCAATAAAAGTTCATGCCAGGAGCGACAAGAAGAATAACCCACGATCGTTGCAGCAACAAAAAAGGAGTTAAGTTTACTCAACCCATAATGATTAAATCGCATCGTCAGAGTGTCTTTAATTTTTTTATCAAACACAAAAACATTACCTCCCCGCAAACCTGCAATATTAAAAGTTTTTGTAGAAGAGTTCATAATAATGGTATTTTTTAAATATTTCTGATCTAAAGAAGCGTAGGAAGTAAAATTAAATTTCTCCAGAATCAAATCACAGTGAATTTCATCTACCACTAATAGTACATTATTTTCGAGACAAAAGTCCCCTATTTTTTCCAGTTCTCTTTTAGACCAAACTCTTCCTACAGGATTATGGGGAGAACAAAGAATTAAAAGTTTAGGTTTTACTTTTTTTAATTCATTTAAGTGAGAATAGTCCATTGTGTACCCCTCATCTTCATTATAATTTAATAGAGAGTAGACAAGATTTCTTTTATAAAAATTTATCTCATTAATTATTCCGAAATAAACGGGTGATTGTATAACTATTGTATCATTTTCGTTTGTAAATTCTTCAATGATAGAGTTTAATGCAGACATAACTCCAATGACTGGTATTATGTTCTCCCTATCAATGTTTATATTATGGTAGTTATTGAACCAATTGATTACTGATCTAAAATAACGCGCATCTTCTAGGAGAGGGTAACCTAATATTCCCTGTTTAACAACTAACTCTAATTCCTTCAAAATATCTTCAGGACATTTAAAATCCATGTCTGCAACCCACATAGGTAAGTCAGACTTAGGATAACTGTCCCACTTAAGTGAATTAGTGTCTCTTCTATTATAAACTTTATCAAAATCTCTGATATTAAATTTCATTTTTTTCTCACAACAATTATTTTGTTAGTATCTTATAAAATTTAAGAAAAGTAAACGTTAAGATCATTAAAAGCGCGTTACCAAACATAAACTTATAATCCCATTCTATTTAAAATTTCATTAAAGATCCCCCGCACACTGAGCAGATTGATTATTTAATAAATTTAATGACATCTAAATATATCTTCCAATATTCCTTTTGTAATTTTAACTGGATTATTGTTAAGTCTATCTAAATTCACATTTGATATTAAACAATCAATATGCCACTTTTTAGTAATACCTAAATTATTAAAATTAGATTCAACACCCACATTCTCCATTAAATCATATATTTTTTTTGAGCATTCAGCAGCATCTTTACAGCTCAATAGTTTATAAAGTTCATTTAACGTTACCTTCAAATATTCTCTACCACGCATTTCATTTAATTCTACATTTTCAAGATCACTATTAAGTAAGAAAAATTTTCCTAATGTTAAAGCAACAGCATGACCATGAGCAATATTCAATTGACTTGTTAGAGCATAAGACAATGCATGAGGGCCAGTTGTTTTTGAAATATTAATTGCTTTGCCAGCTAAATTTGCAGCATAAGACATTTTTTCTCTTGCTTGAATTATCCCCTCGTGAACAGCTGTTTGGAAAGATGGTAAAATCATTGAAATTGCTTGGGCTGCATAACTTTTGCTTTCGTCCGTAGACCTAATTGACCAATAAGACTCAATAGCTTGCGCTAATGCATCAAGACCTGTAATGGCCGTTAAGTGAGCAGACATAGTGGTGGTAAGCATAGGGTCAACAATAGAATAATCAGGCAGCAAATAAATGTGTTCTAAAGAAAACTTAACCCCATCAATATACACCACAGCAAATTTTGTTGCCTCACTCCCTGATCCTGCTGTAGTAGGTATAGCAATTAAAGGAACCCCCTTACTCATTATCTGTGACTTTTTTTTAATTATATCTGTATATCTATTACTTTGGGCTGCTAAAGTATTAATTAATTTTGCCATATCGATTACGGAACCACCGCCTATAGCCACTACAATATCTGCATTAAATTGTTTTAATAAATCAATTCCACGACAGACATCATATAATTTTGGATTATGAGAAAATTCATTGAAGTGACAAACAGCTCGCTCCTGAAAATAAGAATTAATAGTCTGATGAACAGTCGATAAATTAAAAGAATTCATGCCCGTTACCATAAATACTCTTTTTGCATTATTAATATTCAAAATATCTTTAATAAAATTAAGACTGCCAAGTCCTTGGTAATGATTAATATGAATTTCTTTCATGCTAAATAACTTACGAATAATTCTTTGTTTTTTAAAAAGCTATTTGGGGGTCTTCCTAAATCATTACGGCTTCCTTTTTTTACTTGTATTTCTAAAAAAAGTGGTCCATCTAAATTCTTCAGGTTTTTCATTTGCTCTGAAACATTCTTTTCAGATTGTATCATTTTAGCAAATTTATAGCCTGCTGCTAAGGCCATTCTAGGAAAATCAATCTTAAAAGCAACTGTAGGTTGTCCCCCAACCGAATCATGTGCTCCATTATTTATGAGGATGTGCTTAAAGTTCTTTAAGCCTAGCGTTCCATTTATAGCTAATGCACCCATATGCATTAACAAAGCCCCATCTCCATCTAAGCAATAGACCTGTCGATCTGGTTTTTGCAAAGCAATACCGAGCGCAACTTGAGAAGCATGTCCCATGCCACCAACTGTTAAAAAATCCTGTGCATGACTGTGAACTAATTTTTTTCTAATTTCAAAAACTTCTCTTGAAATCATCCCCGTTGTTGACACAACAACATCAGAAGGATTAAGAGATTTAATAACACACTCAAGAGCTGTCTCTCTTGTTAAAAATAAAGTATTACTTTTTTTATTCAGATGGACATATTTATTGAATGTATTTCTTCTCACCAACAACACATAAGGTGTTTGGTTTTGCCGAACATATTTGATAGATTTTTCTAATATCATTTTTGTGTGCAACCAATTGTTGTGCAAAACCTCATAAGGCAATCCCATTGCTTTCAGCATAGGAATCGTCACTTGGCCTTGTTTTATGTGCTGAGGTTCATCATGCTCCTCAGGATTGCCACGCCAGCCTATCAACAATAACATCGGAATGCTGTAAACACTCTGATCTGCCAATGACAGTAAGGGGTTAATAGCATTACCAAACCCTGAATTTTGCATGTAACACAAAGGGATATTACCGGTTGCTAAGTGATACCCAATACCTAAAGCAACAGCAGCTCCCTCATTTGCAGCAATCATATGTTTATTCGTATCAAAGTGATCTATGAGATAAAAACATACATTGCTTAATAAAGAATCTGGAACACCTGAAAAAAACTGCACCTCTTTTTCCTCCAAAAAATTTACAAAATCCTTTGAATCTATCATGTTATCTGTTTTCTGGAATTAAGGTTAATATGTCATTAATACTCATACACATATGTTCGCACTCTGCCGACCTACCATTCTCTAAAATTGATTTTGCCACAGCCAACATATTGGGATAACTAGCACGCAACATATGATTAGCATAAATGACTACCTGCACACCTGCCTCAATTAACTGATGCTCAAATATTTTGTTATAACTAGTTGGTACTACAACCAATGGAACTTTTTTATCAAATGTTTTATATTTTCTGCAAAATTCTAGAATTTCTCCAGGTTCTCTTTCTCTACTATGAATCATAATCCCATCTGCACCAGCACTTATATAGGCTAAAGCGCGACACAAGGCATCTTCCATACCCTTTTCTAAGATTAAACTTTCTATGCGCGCTATAATCATAAAATCATATGTTATTTGAGATTTTTTCCCCACTTGGATTTTATGTGAAAACTCTTCAATACTAGCCTGGGTTTGTAGGACGTCATTACCGAATAAGGAGTTTTTCTTTAACCCTGTTTTATCTTCAATAATTACAGCAGAAACTCCTAATCTTTCTAAAGTTTTAACCGTAAAAGCAAAATGCTCTGGCATGCCACCAGTATCAGCATCAAAAATCAAAGGTTTAGTTGTAACTTCAAATATATTATTTATGGTTATAGTTCGTGATGTTAAATCAACAACCTCTATGTCAGGTTTTCCTTTTGAAATGGAGTCAGTTAAACTACTAGACCACATCGCGTCAAATTCTTGAGTATTTCCTTCAGCTTTAATCTCTAGCTCTTCAGCTATGAGGCCCGTAAGTGCGCTATGAACTTCTAAAACTCTTATAAGGGATTTACTGTCAAGTAATTTCCTTAATTTTCCTAATCTTTCATTAGAAGTGGTGCACCCTCTTTGAGGAGAATAGTAAAATTTATCATGCATGAAGGCTGAATCAATTATTTGCCCTCCCCACTCCTTAAGTATATTAGGGATATTTTTGTGAGACTCTAGAGAGTCTTGATTGAACCAATCTTTAATATCACCTTGTAAAAAATAGTGGGGTCTGACATTTTTTAAATTAAAGTCACATTCCAGACTTTCCTGAGGGATAACATTTTCAACTCCCTTTAAATGTCTTACTAGAGATTTTCTTTTTTCATAGTCAGTAGGGATCAATTCTTTGCCATAAGAAAATACAGAATCTGTCAAAAGTCCTACGGTCAGCTCTCCTAAAGAGGAAGCTCTCTTAATAACATCGATATGGCCATGATGAATATGGTTTGCTACCATTGGGATATACACTTTTTTCACAGAAGATCCTGACTTTATAACAATTTTTATTCTTCTTAAATAATTTTAATAGAAAAACTCTATTGTATTCATTTTATTTTACAAAATAAATTTTATACCTGAATTTAAAATTACTTATAAAAATTTTACTATCGAATAACTTTTCTTTAAAGTTTAATTCAACAGGGAAATTAAAAAATATTTTTAAAGAGAGGATTGCTCAGCTGTTTTCAATAAATTAATAAACGTTGACAAAACAAAAAACCACCAATATATTTTTTAATATAGTAGTTAAAGATCCTACATATCAATTAAACTTTTTAATAATTAATAGCTATTACCTCTGATGAGTCGCCATCTATTGCAATAAAACTATGAGAAATGCCCGGAGATACATATACTGAATCTCCAACATTTAACTCTGCATGTCGGTTACCTTCCTTTGTTTCCCAATCCATTCTTACCTTACCTCTAGTAACATATATTACTTCTTTTGAACCATGACCACCATTAAGACTAATCTGGTCTATATCATTACAATGCAAATCGAGACGCAAAGCCATTAAACTAGAATCATTTTTCGTAGTTACTAAATGATTGTATGTGTAGTACGTAACACCATTTCTTTCGATTGTTCTACTAAAACCCTCATCTTTTCTACTAATTTTTACTCCCTGATCTAAATCATCCTCTACAAAAAAGTCTTTCAAAGGCACTGCTAATTTATCTGACAATTCTTTTAGATCATTAAAGCTTTTAAATAAAACTTTATCTTCTCCAAATTCATAGCTTTTTATAACTTCACTTGCTAACATTTTACGACCTTCAACAAGTGACTCAACATGTTTTCTTTCTAATTCTATACTTAGCATAATATATTCCTTTTCAAAATGATTAAATTATTGTACTTACATAGTTGTTTTATTGTCTATTGATCGACTTTTTCGTTATTTACTTTTCCAGCGATTTTATGTCTCACTTTGAATTATAACTAATTTTATTAAACATTATGATTATCCGTTGTCAATCATAAATTTTCTTCATTACATTCCTGGAATCTTATCGTCGTGCCTATTTCCTTCAAAAGTGAACACAAAACATGGCATATGCGACATATTGTCTTTTAGAGAGAGAGGAGGGGAATAGAAGCATCCCATGAGCACAGAATTACCCAACAAACCTATTTCTGTGACGCGAGTAAATAGTGGCTTACATGTCAAGCCCCCAGTAATGGGTCCAGTTTTTAAATTAGTCTTCCCCATTAATGGAAAGAGTTCATAATTCCCTGGAG
>JAIESK010000112.1 GCA_019746105.1 Alphaproteobacteria bacterium | reverse complement strand
GGGAAGAATTTCTCTGCTCAGCACTTATATCTTCTTCATTCAAACTTAAAATCGCCTTTTTAACAGAGGACTAGATATTTCTATGATAATGGATAGTCTAACTGGCCCCCCTCATTCGAGAGGGTAACATTACCGATAAATGTAGTGAATAATTATGCGTTTTTTATTCAAAACCTTTCAGTTCTAAACAGAGAAAGAACTTCCACACCCACAGGAGGAAGAGGCTAGAGGATTTTTGACTTGGAATGAAGCCCCAATGAGCTCTTCAACAAAATCAACTTCTGCCTCTTCTACAAAAGGAAGAGAAGCTTCATCTATGACAATTTTCACCCCTTTGTCTTCAAAGGGGTGGTCATCTTCATGCATTTCATGATCCAAAGAAAAATTATATTGAAAGCCTGCACAGCCGCCGCCATTCACCATCACTCGGAAAAAAGCCGCATTTGAATTCGGCTCCTTTTCCATCAGGCTTGCAATTTTTTTGGCGGCACTTTCAGTTAATTTTAATGACATTAAAAATCCTTAGTAGGTATCTTTTCACTATACTCCAACCATTTTCTTAAAGATAGCCTGTTGGAGGATATCTCCACATATGGTAAAAGCATTTAGAACAGTTTACATATGGTGAGTAAGATGAATTTTTTCCATAGCTTTCGGAATGAAATTTTAAAAAGCATTGAAAAGCTTGCTAAGGAAGGCAAGCTTCCCGAAAGTCTTGCCCTTGATAAAATTACAACTGAACCTCCGCGAGATACTACTCATGGAGATATCTCCACCAATGCAGCCATGATTTTATCAAAGCCTGCTCACATGAATCCTCGAGAGCTAGGAGAACTCATTGCAAAAGAGCTTGAAACCCTTCCTTATGTAACTGAGGTATCCGTGGCAGGCCCCGGATTCATCAATCTGCGTCTCACTCCTGATTTTTGGTATAAAGAATTAGAAACTATCTTAAAGGAAAAGGAAGAATACGGCTCTTCCTCCATTGGTCTTGGAGAAAGGATCAACCTCGAGTATGTCTCCACCAATCCAACGGGCCCCATGCACGCAGGTCATGGACGGGTGGCTGTTGTGGCAGACGTTCTTGCAAATCTCTTGGAAAAAGTGGGCTACCGGGTCTTACGTGAATTTTATGTCAATGATGCGGGTGGCCAAGCTGAAAAGCTAGCTCAGTCTACTTACCTTCGCTATAAAGAAGCCCTTGGTCATGAAATTGGACAAATTCCTGAGGGCTATTATCCCGGGGACTATTTGAAAGAGGTAGGACAAGCTCTCGCTGCACGCGACGGAGACAAATGGCTCTCTCTCCCTGAATCAGAATGGCTCGAACCCTTACGCGAGTTTTCTATTAACGCCATGATGACCATGATCCGGAAAGATTTAGCGTTGCTGGGAATTAATCACGAAGTCTTTACCTCCGAGACGGAACTCCACCGTATGGGAGCTGTTGAAGCTGCCATCCAAACTCTGAAGGAGAGAGGACTTATCTATGAGGGGATTTTAGATCCCCCCAAGGGCAAAGTTATCGAAAATTGGAAACCCCGCAAGCAAATGCTCTTCCGCTCTTCGGAATTTGGAGATGATACAGATCGTCCTCTTCAGAAAGCGGATGGTTCCTGGGCTTACTTTGCCGGCGATATTGCCTATCATTATGATAAATTTCGTAGAGGTTATCCTAACATGATCAATGTATGGGGTGCTGATCATGTGGGAACGGTCAAGCGGATCACTTCTGCTGTTAAAGCTATTACAGAAGGTCAGGGGCATCTAGATGTGATTCTTTGCCAAATAGTGAACTTTATGGAAGGCGGCAAACCCATCAAAATGTCAAAGCGGGCGGGTACCTTTATTGAGATCAAAGAAGTGATTGATAAGGTTGGGCGAGATGCTTTGCGTTTTATGATGATCACTCGCAAAAGTGACGCCCACTTGGATTTTGATTTTAAGAAAGTCTTGGAACAAACTCGAGACAATCCCGTTTTTTACATTCAATATGCCCACGCCCGGTGCCATTCGGTGATGCGCATGGCAGAAGAGGTATTCCCCAAATGGAACGAGACATCTGCTGAAGTCTACGCAGGACTCAATGATCCCGATGAACTCCACCTTTTAAAGCTTTTAGCTGCTTGGCCCCGCCATGTGGAAATTGCCGCCACCGTCCGCGAACCTCATCGTTTGTGTTATGCCCTCTATGAAATTGCTGCACAATTTCATATGCTGTGGAATAAGGGAAAGGAGAACACCCTCTTGCGCTTTATCATAGCTGATAATAAAGAACTTACTCGAGCCCGCCTTGCCATGATTCAAGGAGTGGCAGCTATTATTGCCTCAGGTTTTCAAATCATTGGCATCACGCCCGTTAAGGAGATGAGAGAATGACTTTTTCTCCCAATGACGATGATCGCCTCTGGCAAGACTCTAAATCTGAGGGATGGTTTCGCTTTTCTTCCCCCGTCCGTTATATCTTTTTTTTGCTCATCCTTATTATCCTCGTTGTTGGCGCCTGGTATCTTCTCACACCAGGACGTCAAGACTATAATGAGAAAAATATGCCTCTTATTCGTGCCGATGATACTCCCTATAAGATCAAGGCAGAAGATCAAACACTCCCAGGAATTAAGCATCAAGATAAGCTTATTTACAGTCGTATCCGTAACGATGAAAATGCGCCTCCTGTTGAACACATTTTGCCCGATCCTGAACCCATTCTTATCGATGCCCAAACGGACTCTTCTCCCATGAAAATGGAAAACCTCTATTCTCCTGAAGATATCCAATTAGAAAAAGTACAGGAAAAAACTCCTGAGACAAAAGAAAACGTGGCTCTTTCTATAGCTTCTATTGAAGAACTTATTGAGGGAAATTCCGAAGAAGTCTCTGAAGGAGTTTCTAAAAAAGTATCTGAAGAAACCCCTTCTCCCCAAAGCAAAGCTCGCCAATCAAATGTTTTGATTCAACTGGGTTCTCTTAAAAGCCATGATCTGGCTCAAGAGGAATGGAAACGTATTTCAGGAAAAAATAAGGATGCTTTGGGCGGCTTGGAGCCCTTGATTCAAAAAGTAGATCTTGGAGCTGAAAAAGGCATTTTTTACCGCTTACGTACCGGCGTTGAAACTCAAGAGCAAGCAAAGAAAGTTTGCGCAACTCTTATTGAAAGAAAGGTAGAGTGTCTTGTTATCCATTAATGCCGCCTCTCCTGTTATTTTTGGCTGTTCCGGTCCGACTTTAACTCTTGAAGAGCGTATTTTTTTTGAAAAAAATCAGCCTCTTGGCTTTATTCTTTTTCAACGCAACATTGAAAATAAAGCCCAACTCAAAGCTCTTATTGAGGATTTAAAATCAACGGTTTCCCATTTTAATGTCCCAATTCTGATCGATCAAGAAGGTGGGCGCGTCGTTCGTTTAAAAAGTCCAGAGTGGTTTGAGGCTCCTTCAAGCGCAGTCCTTGCTGAAGGAGACTTGAAGACGGCAAAGAAAAAAGTTTATGAATGCTATACACGGATGGCACAAGACTTGATTGAAGTTGGTATTACGGTTGATTGTGCTCCCGTTCTAGACCTCCGCATAAAAGGGGCAGATCCTATTATGGGCGATCGTACTTTTAGTTCTGATCCTGAAATTGTGGCAGAGTTGGGGAAAGTCGCCATTCAAGCTCTCCTCGAGGGAGGTATCACTCCCATCATGAAACACATACCAGGCCACGGAGCTGCCACCTGCGATAGTCATGAAGAACTCCCCGTCATCTCTCTTTCCTTAAAGCAACTTCTCCCCCATTTTGAACCCTTTAAGGCCAATTGTCTTTGCCCTGCAGCCATGACAGCCCACATCATTTATTCAGCAATTGATCGTTTCAATACAGCTACCCAATCTTCCATTGTAATTAAAGAAATTATCCGCCGTGAAATTGGTTTTCATGGTTTTCTTATCAGTGATGATTTAGGCATGAAGGCTCTTTCTGGCCCCTTCTCCTTAAGAGCTCACTCCTCTTTACAAGCCGGATGTGATGCAGTTTTACACTGTTCTGGAAAAATGGATGAAATGATTGATGTAATGAAGGGGGTTGCCCCATTTTCGATTGTATTAAAAGACAAGGCAAGTTAATGGAAGTTTTCCTTAATATTTTGATTCTCGGTATTCCTCTCCTTTTAGCCATCACGCTGCACGAGGCCGCCCACGGTTACGCGGCCCTGCGTTACGGCGATGATACAGCAAAAGTGATGGGGCGAGTCTCTATGAATCCGCTTCGTCACATTGATCCGCTGGGAACGATTATTTTGCCCGGCCTTTTATTGCTTAGCGGTTCTCCCGTTCTCTTCGGCTATGCAAAGCCGGTTCCTGTAAACTTTAATCGCCTTAACAATCCGCGCAGCGATAGTGTGATTGTCGCTGCTGCAGGTCCTGCAACTAACATTGTCCTTGCGTATATCTCGGCACTTTTATTTCATGCCCTTGTTTTCTTTCCTCTTAATGTTCAGCTCCTGCTGCAAGAAATGCTTTCTTTTTCTGTTCTTATTAATGTGATGTTGGCTGTCTTTAACATGATTCCCATTCCTCCCCTTGATGGCGGCAGAGTTGCTGTAGGTCTTTTGCCTGACAGCTTAGCACGTCCCCTTGCCCGCTTAGAGCCTTATGGCATATTTATTATTTTTGGCCTTATTTTGATTCCTTATTTATTAGGGCTCAATTTCCTTGGATGGCTTATCTTACATCCTGTAAAAATTATTGTTGAAATTATTTCACTTTTAGCTGGATTATCTTAAAAATCTGATTATATTAATGTAATCGATGAAAAGGAGACTCTATTATGGGATTAAGTTTAAGCCATATTCTTCTGGTTCTTGTTGCCGTTGTTCTTGTTTTTGGCGCTAAAAGACTTCCATCTATCATGCAAGACTTAGCAAAGGGACTCAGAGCTTTTAAAGACGGTCTTAAGGACGGAGAAGAAAAGTAATGAATCTCGCTGGTTGGAGTGAGTTTCTTTTTATAGGTCTTTTGGCCTTTATTATTATTGGACCCAAGGATTTGCCGAAGGTCCTCTATACTTGCGGCCGCTTTTTTCAAAATTTGCGCCGCCTTTCAGGCGAATTCATGGCTGAATTCGAAACCATCCACCACCTCAAGGAACTTGAGGATTTAAACTCTCGCAAACGAAAGGATAATAACAAATGATTAAAAAATTTCTCCTTCTTACCTCATTACTTATGTTTTCAACAGCTTCTGTATCTGCCGTAAAACTTATTCTTCTTTCAAATTATGATAATGCCGGCGATCACAATCAAGTCATGGGAATTGCAAGAGCCTTTAGAGGGCTTTCTCCTGATATTACCGTTGAAGACGTCAATACAAAAACTACATCAGCAAGTGCTATTAAGGATATGGTTACTCCCGAAGATAAAACCATTGTTATTGGCTCCGGAGAAGGCGGTATTCTTGGCATTCAAGATTTAACTCCTCGGGAAAATCTTGTAATTTGCCTCACGTCTCATATGATTTTAGGCGGATATAGTAATCCGGATCTTATACAGAAAGTCAATTTCCTTGCCCTTCCCATCCATGCAAGCGATACCCTTTCTGCAGAATGGAAAGATAAACTCATTAATACAACAGGCGTTGCTCATAACAGGTCTTCAGAGGATCCTCTCAATGCTTATAATCTTGGAAAAGGAACACTTCCCGCCTCATGCCCTTCTTACTTGGCTGTTTATTTAGGAGGCGATGCCCCCACACCTGAAAAGGTCACCAAGCTTTTTACAGAAGCTGAGGCAAGAGAACTCGCTGATTATG
Source organism: Alphaproteobacteria bacterium (assembly GCA_019746105.1). Lineage (GTDB taxonomy): Bacteria > Pseudomonadota > Alphaproteobacteria > UBA9655 > UBA9655 > UBA9655. The sequence continues at coordinate 1,392 of JAIESK010000112.1, read as the reverse complement.
TTGCAAAAAATGCTGGTGACTCTTGTATTCTTGTACTTAATGGCCCGCGTACAGGCAAACATGATGCCAGCCTGCAAGAAATAGCAACCGCTCATCGCGATGGAAACCTTGACCACGTCACAGCTGCTTTCAAAGAAAAACTTGAAAGTCAGGTAGCTCCTGAAAAAGTAAAAATTTACAATTTTCAATTCGGTCAAGATTTGGGCTATAACACCTTTGACCTCGTCTTAGGCACTTTGCTTGAAAATGAGGGAAAAATTCTTGTTCCAGGCGAGTCAACTTCTGTGATTTCAGAGGCTATTGATGTCCTTCCTGCAGGTAAGGTAACCATTTATAATAACGGCGCCATGAATGAGATTCATGAAAAGCACGTCATGAGTGAAGCGAATGCAGGCAGAGCTTCTCTTCTTCTCGACTACCAGACATTTCAAGATCTTAAAGCTGGAGACGATGGAGAGACGCAAGTTTCCTCAAAAAGTGCCGCGCAAACCATTGCAGATAGGTTATGGCAAGCTGTTCATTAATAAAAAGAGATCCTGAGTCCCACTCGCTATGCTCGTGGTCTCAGGATGACAAAGAACTAAGGGTTGTCATCCTGAGGAGCCCCGTAGGGGCGAGCTCAGGATCTTGCTTACGTACCTTAAGGGAAAAAAATCGTGACCCAAAAACCTCTTCTTGAACATTTACTTGAACTCAGGAAGCATTTGCTCTACAGCTTGCTCGCCCTTGGTTTAGCGATTGGCCTCTGTTATCCCTTAGCACCAACCCTGTTCCAGTTTTTAACTGAACCTTTATGGCAAGTTATGGGAGCAGAAGAAGGACGGCGTCTTATTTACACAGGTCTTACAGAAGCCTTTCTCACTTACCTCAAGCTCGCCTTTTTTGCCGGTTTTATTGTGGTTTTTCCTTATCTTCTTTGGCAAGCCTGGCTATTTGTGGGCCCAGGTCTTTATGACCATGAAAAGCGCGCCATCTGGCCAGCCTTAATCGCAAGTCCCCTGCTCTTTTTAGCAGGCGCGAGCCTTGCCTATTACATAGTGTGTCCCTGGGCATGGAAATTTTTCTTAAGTTTTGAAATGCCCCCCTCTCCTCATGGCCTTTCCCTCCAACTGGAAGCCCGTATGAGCGAGTATCTTTCTCTTATTATGAAACTCATTATGGCCTTTGGAGTGTGTTTTCAATTGCCCTTAATTTTGGTTGGCCTTGCAAAATTGGGAGTTATTAGTCTTCAAAGCCTTCAGCGCAATCGCAAGTATGCCTTCCTTATTATTGTGGTGGTGGCCGCCGTGATTACGCCTCCGGACATTATTAGTCCCTTAAGTTTAATAATTCCTCTTTATACCCTCTATGAAATTTCTATAATTTTGGTAAAACTATCCTTGAAACAGAAAG
>JAIESK010000009.1 GCA_019746105.1 Alphaproteobacteria bacterium | reverse complement strand
TGTTCAATCTGGAAAAGAGCTTGTACAGCCGCAAGACGACTTAAACTGCGTCCTTTAAAGGCATGCTTGGGTGATAATGGTTTACTCATGATTTTGGTTTATAGCTTGTTTTGAAAAGAAAATCTATTCCAGTGTGAGAAGAAGGTAACATTTTTTATACAAAGAGATAAAGGTCTTGTGAAATAGCGTTCCTCTTTGTATTTCTAAAAAATAGATCTTATTTATTGTGAATTAACAAAAAATATTACTTTATATTAAATAAAATTTAACGCTTTTTTTGCTATATTTATAAGTAGGGAGATAATCATTCGCGAGATGTACCATGAAAGCTTTATATTTTGAATCAATAACGTTGATTGAGCGCCTTCATTTTTTGTTTTTAGATGTGATGAAAACAGAACTCGACCGTTTGCGTATCTTTGATATCAATAATGTACAATGCTTTATCCTGTATAATGTTGGTAAAAATGAGATGACCGTGGGTGAGCTCTCGAACCGGGGTTATTACTTGGGCTCGAATGTGTCCTATAACCTAAAAAAACTCGTGGAAAATGGCTATTTCATTCAAGAAAAGGCCAAGCATGATAAGCGATCTAGCAAAATCCGCCTGTCCGATAAGGGCTTGAAACTTTATGATAAGTTAGACAAGATTTTTACCCAACAAGCCATAAACCTTAAATATAATGGGATTGTAGACCAGAACCTGACCGAAACCCTTAAGATTATGCGCAAAATTGAGTCCTATTGGAATTTCATCATTTCTCATGGATTGGTGGAGTAAAAGAAAGTTTTTTCTTGTCCAGATTCTGCGAAAAACCGATCATCTTTATAAGATGCCATTATTTATCTCTAAATGTAGTTTTTTATCTTCAATTGTAAGAAGACGCCTAACCGCTGAGTTCTCTCAAATATTCATAAAAGTAGATTCCTATTACAAGGAGTCATAAATATCTTTAACTCTACGGCCTATCCATAGAGACGACAAAGCATGTCCTTGCGAGTCTTACCCCCGCGAAGAGCGCATCTTGCATATGAGATTTGGTATCGGCATGAATACGGATTGTACTTTAGAAAAGGTGAGATAATGGTTTGTCGTCACCCAAGAGCGTATCCGTCAAATTGAAACCAAGGCCCTGTGCAAATTTAAACACCCAAGCCGCTCTCACAAGCTTCACAGCTTTTTGGATACTTAACTTTTTTGCGAATTAACGAGATCAAGGTCATATGAAAAACAGGTTATCTTCTAATCCTCTATAGGTTGGATCTCTTTTCTCTCACTTCAGCTCTTAAAAACAATGTGAAAAATATTTTATTACTTTCTTAATATTTACGGGAATTTCTGTCTTTTCCTAGTGAGAAGATTTCTTCGTTAATCATATCTTAATAAAAATTATACATGCTGCTAAATAAGCTGATCTCAACACTAATCGGCTTTGAAGAAAATATATTTTACTATAAAAAAGGAAATTCATTATGGATAAAAAATTTTTCCAAATATTAGCAGCTGTAAGTCTCTCCCTAACATTTCACTCTAATAGTGCCGAATGTCGAGGCTATTTAGGTCCAGACATAAACCTTCAGCATATTCCCGCATATATGGCATGCTGGAGCCATTGCAAAGAGGTCTGGGAGCCATGCCTAACTGGGTGTGGATACGAAGTGCCGCAACATGATAATTCATTTAATCTTCCCGGTGATTATACGCCAAAAGATCTATGTGTGAGCCACTGTTATAATCAAAGAGAACAATGTAACACGGAATGTATTGAAGCTCAGAATAAGTGAAATTGAAAAACCGAGTAGAAGGAGCTTCACGGCCCCGTCTTCACACCGCCGTACAAGCGATGTTGCATATGGCGTGATGAAGTTCCTCCTACTCGATTTTTTTTACTTTTCTTAAATTTTCTTAGATAGTGTAGTCATGAGATGCGTGCCCACAAAGCAATGCAACGTATGTGAACTGCAGCAAGGAAAGAGGCTGAGTTTTTAGCGTATCGTGTGGCTATTCCTCTCCAACGTTTCACATGGAGAAAAGCGTTCTCCACTAAATGCCTCAACTTATAAAGATCAAGATCATATTCTAGAGGTTTTTTACGATTTTTCCTTGGCGGAATGACTTCTTTCATACCCTGCAGATTGGCTTGATTCACAATATCATCACTATCATACCCGTGATCAGCGAGTAACTGTTCTACTGCTATCCCTTCAATTAAACGATTGTCTTGAGCTATACCTCCCCCAACTGTCCTTACGTCCCGGAAGATGTGGTTCAAGCAAGTACCATACTTTGTCTCTGATATCGTGTCGTCTATGGGGATTCTTTTTTCTCTTCTTCTTTTTGGAGAGACGATCACATTTTTTATCTCGTGACTACGCTATCTAGAATTTTCCTCGTGTTTAGGACTTTTTAATATGGCCGCATTCAACTAGGAGGGGGCCAATTAAGGACAGAAAAAAAGGGGAGCAAGCCCCCCTTAATTTGTAGCCTCTTTTGTATTTTAGTTTACTTGTCCTGGTTGCATTTCAGGAGCAGAGTCCCATTTTTTACGCATTGGCGCAGTTTGTGCTTTATACATAGCACTATCACTTGGAAGTGGCCTGCTTAATACGTAAGGTAGTGTGTAAGCAATGGGTGCTCTTTGCGTATATACAGCATAAGGGTGCATATAGCTTGGGTACCAGTACATTCCACGAAGAAGTGATGGAGTGTAACCATTCAACATAGTTGCATTAACATGTGGATACCAGAAGTAGCCTCCATGATAAACATAGGGACATTCCGTTCTTCCAGTATAGAATTCAGGCCTGCAAGTGTCACCCAAATCCATTGGAGGGAAGGTTACAAAAACGCCGCCAATGTTAGCTTGGTTTGGATATTGAGGGTGCCCCATATGAGGATGGTGCTTACCATGATGTTTCCCATGGTGTTTAGCAGGATGCTCTCCATGATGTCCATGATGCTTAGCATGAGGAGTTCCATGATGTTGAGCCATAGGCTTCTTCATTTGTGAAGACCCAGTGTTTGAGCTTGCACTTGGCGCTGCAGTTGTATCGGTGGTTGAAGATGAGCTTGCTCCTGTTGCTGCTTGAGTACCGTCAGTAGCAAGTGATGAGTTTTGAGATTCAGAGGGTTGTGAACTTTGATCGTTCATATTATTTTCTGGTGCAGCTTGAACAGCAAAAGCCGAAAGGGCTAGAACTGAAACTGTTGTTAAAATTAAGTTTTTCATTAATCCTTCTCCTGTTTTTTTCTTACAAAGATAAGCGAATGCTTTCTTCTTCGGCACATCATAGCAAAAAAAAAGTTAAAAATTAATGAAAATCATATCTTAGTGATCGCATATTTGTTAAGTTATTGTTTTTAAATCAAAAAAAACCAAGCCAGTCCTAAAAAGATTGCAAAACCCAGAAGATCTGTTGTTGTTGTTAGAAAAGGACCCGCACTAATAGCTGGATCCATTCCCATCTTTTCGATAAGGATTGGCAAAATAACGCCCCAGACGGCTGCCCACATCATATTAAAGACCAAAGCGCCTCCCAAAACCATTCCCAAAGCAGGATCGGAGAACCAAAAGGCCGCAATTGTTCCCATAATTCCCCCAAAAACGATACCATTGATGAGACCCACAAGAACCTCTTTCCAGATGGCACGGCTCATATTAGCCATTCCAAGTTCACGAGTAGCAAGAGCTCTGACGGTTACTGTCACTACCTGCATTCCTGCATTTCCTCCCATGGCTGTAGTTATGGGCATCAGAACCGCAAGGGCGACCATTTTTTGAATAGTTGGTTGGAATTGAGAAATAACTGTGGCAGCCAAAAGCGTATTAATTAAGGTGATAAGAAGCCAGCGAATGCGCGAATAGGAGGTGCTAAGAAGGGGTTCATAAAAGTCAGACTCCGTAACGCGCGAAAGATGCATGATATCTTTTTCAGCTTCTTCCTCAATAACATCAACAACATCATCTACAGTGATCATTCCAATAATGCGTCCTGCTGAATCAACAACTGGCGCTGAAACAAGTCCGTATTTTTGAAAGAGAAGCGCTACATCTTCTTGATCCATGGTTGCTGGGATTTTTTTAATATCAACCAACATAATATCCATAATTTTTGTAGAAGCTGGTTGACGTAGCAAAAGACTAAGAGGGACTCCCCCAATAGGAACATGCTTGGGATCCACAACAAAGAGATCGTAAAACTTTTCCGGTAAATTCTTTTCCTTTGTCATATATTTTAAGGCTTCTTCAACGGTCCAGAAATTGGGAACACAGACGATTTCTCTCTGCATTAAACGGGCGGCACTATCTTCCGGATAGGTCAATACCTCTTCCAAAATGACGCGATCACTTAGGGGAATATATTCTAAAATTTTTCTTTGTTGGTCTTCTTCCAAATCCTCAATCAGGGCAACTGCATCATCACTCTTAAGACGCCCAATGGCTTCTGCTACATCGCGGGTTCCTAGTTGCTCAATAACCTCTTCGCGAACAATTTCATTAAGATGAGTAAAAACATAAGGGTCAAACTGAGGTCTTAGAATTTCAATAAGGGAATCCCTTAGTTGAGGGGAAATATATTCGATAACAACAGCAACGTCAGCTGAGTGAAGGGGCTTAATGAGATGTTGAACCGCATCTTTATTTCCCTCTTCTAGGGCCGTTTCCAGTTCACGAATGGTTTCTTGAGAAACACCATAAAGGGTTTCATGGCTTTCACTTTCTCGATTCAAATGAGAATCTTTTTCAACCATCTATTATTTTTCCCGCTTTTCTTTTTGTGCATCAACGACGGCCAAAGCTGCCATATTGAAAATTCCTCGAACGGTGACGGAGGGTGTTAATATATGAATTGGTTTATTTGGCCCTAATAAAATTGGGCCTATGGGTTGTCCATCGGCTAAAACTTTTATCATGTTAAAGGCAGTGTTTGCTGTATCTAAGTTTGACATAATGAGCAAATTAGCCTGCCCGGAAAGGGTTGAGCTTGGGAAAGTTTTTGAGCGAATGATTTCACTTAGTGCTGCATCGGCATGCATCTCCCCTTCAACTTCCAATTTAGGTGCAATCTCTTGAATCTTTAAAAGTGCCTTACGCATTTTAAGAGCGGACTCATCTTGATAGGTTCCAAAATTAGAATGGGATAGGAGGGCAATCTTAGGAGCAATACCAAATTGCCGTACTTGCTCGGCAGCAATAACCGCCATTTCGGCAATTTGACAAGCTGTTGGGTTAATATTTACATAAGGATCGCAAAAGAAAAAAGATCCCTTATCCAAAACCATGATGCCCATAGAAGCTGCCACTTCTAAACCCGGTTTTAACCCAACAATATCAAGGATGGAACAAAGATGTTGGCCATAACGTCCCGCAGGCCCGCAAAGAGCTGTATCGGCTTCGCCAAAGCGCACCATAAGGCTTGCAATGACGGAGGAGTTTGTTCGCAAAACAAGCTTGGCTAAATCAGGAGAAACACCTTTACGTTCCATCAATCGATGATACTCAGTCCAGTATTGGATGTAGCGGCTGTCATTTTGAGGGTCGACCAACTCAAAATCTCGATCCATTTCCATGCGCAAATTAAGGCGTTTAATCCGGGCAGCCACAACACCGCGTCGGCCAATAATGATGGGATAAGCGATATTTTCTTCAACAACACGTTGGGCGGCTTGCAAAACTCTTTCATCTTCACCCTCGGCAAAAGCAAGACGCAAAGGATTAGCTTTTGCGAGAGAGAAAATGGGCTTCATGACAAGACTAGACCGGTAAACAAACTCAGAAAGTTTTTGTTTATAAGCGTCTAGATCGGAAATAGGTCGTGTGGCAACACCTGTTTTCATAGCTGCCTCTGCAACAGCTGGAGGAAGTTCCGTGATAAGGCGGGGATCAAAGGGTTTAGGAATTATATAATTTTGGCCAAACTGCACGTCTTCATGGGTATATATGGCTGTTACAACATCGGAAGGGTCTTGATGAGTCAAGTCAGCAAGAGCCTTCACGCACGCTAGTTTCATTTCTTCATTAATTGTGGTTGCGCCCACATCAAGGGCCCCTCTAAAAATAAAGGGAAAGCATAAAACATTATTCACTTGGTTGGGATAATCAGAGCGGCCGGTTGCTATAATGGCATCGCTGCGGACTTTTTTTACCTCTTCCGGCAGAATTTCAGGAATAGGATTTGCCAGGGCAAAAATGATCGGATGATCAGCCATTGTGGCAACCATCTCTCCTTTCAAAATCCCTCCTGCAGAAAGTCCTAAAAAGAGATCCGCTCCTTTAATGGCTTCGGCTAAGGTGCGGACCTTCTTTTCTGTCGCATATCTTGCTTTGTTTGGATCAAGATTCTCCCGGCCGTTATAAATAACACCTGCTTGGTCTGTGGCAATTATATTTTCTTTTTTAAGCCCCAAGCTCACAAGAATATCTAAGCAGGCAATTGCTGCTGCACCTGCACCAGAGGTGACAAGCTTTACCTCTTCAATTTTCTTTTTGACAAGTTTGATGGCATTTAAGGCTGCTGCGCCAACAATAATAGCCGTTCCATGCTGATCATCATGAAAGACAGGAATTTTAAGCCGCTTTTTTAATTCTTTTTCAACTTGGAAACATTCAGGCGCTTTAATATCTTCAAGATTAATACCGCCAAAAGTGGGTTCAAGACTGGCAATGATTTCTATTAATTTCTCAGGGTTTGATTCATTCACTTCAATATCAAACACATCAATACCAGCAAATTTTTTAAAGAGAACGGCCTTTCCTTCCATCACAGGTTTTGCGGCCAAGGGACCAATATTTCCAAGGCCAAGGACGGCTGTCCCATTGCTGATGACACCGACAAGGTTGGCTCTGCCTGTTAAATAGGCAGCCTCATTTGGATTTTTCTCAATAGCTGTACTTACGGCAGCAACGCCAGGGGAGTAGGCTAAGGCCAAATCATCCTGGGTCGATAAGGGCTTCGTCGCTACAATCTTTAGCTTTCCGGGAGGATTTTGACGATGATATTCAAGTGCTCGCTGATAAAGAGTTTCTTCCACGTTACGCTCTCCCCCTTATGAACACTCAAGTATATACTACTTAGAGATAATTAGCACTATGGTGCGGTCGAGAAGACTCGAACTTCC
>JAIESK010000079.1 GCA_019746105.1 Alphaproteobacteria bacterium | reverse complement strand
CTTGCAATTATTTTATCAAAATCTACTCGATTCCTCTAGGATTTTCCTCGTGTCCAGAACTTTTTAACGGGCGACTACTTAAAAAGATCCTTCATTCAAACTTAAAATCGGCTTTTTAACGGACGACTACTTAACGTGAGTAATCAAGAAAACCTGTCATCAGAAAATTCAAATGTCCGGATACTGCTGAGCCTTAAGTCATTTCTAAAGGTTGACTTGAGAGCACCCCTTGGATAATAAAGGGGCGCTCATTTCTTAATTAAGAAGCAAAGTTAAGGTTAATATTTCTTATTTCAACCACAGGGATATCAGATCCTGGTGTCTGTGGAGGCATAACAAGAGGATAGATAATATGACAGCGCGAGCCATCCTTAACTGTAAACTCTAGTTGGAGTTTTTGCCATCCATTTTCCCCTGAATAGGGATAAGACATAATTCGGTCAATACCATTAAAGTATTGTAAATATCCACCTGCTGTCTCACTTTTTATCTCAGCTTCAAGCAAAAGTTTTTGCCCTACAAAAGAATCCATGAGTGGTTTAGAAAGAACTTGATAAAAAAGAGTCCCTTCGCCACTGACTTTAAATGACCCTTCCTCTGGTGAGTTAAAGCTAAACGGTGTCATTAACCCACGCCCTTTAATGTCATCACGTACGAGATCAAAAGAACCAGGATTTAACTTTACACTGGGACGAATGACTTCTGGCTCAATTTGAGAAGAACTCCCTGCGAGATTGGGGCTTGAGAGTACACTTGTTCTATCCTCTTCTCTTTCTGCAGCAGGTGCAGGCCATGGTCTCAACAGACGCTCATGCTCAGCACTTTCTACTTTAAAAAGTCTAAATGGCTGTAGGCATGATGCTGCAGCAAATGTATAGGGACTTTCAACAGTAAGGGTAAATATTTCTCCAGAATATGAATATTTTTCTCTTTGAAAACGAACCCAGATGCGGGAAGGAACCCAGGTGTCGAAAGTTTCGTCCTCAATATCACGCAACATTCGACGAAATTCACCAAAGTTCGTTTCACCAAGGTATTGAACCCGCTCCTCATCACTAAATAAATATTTTAACTGAAGTCTTTTATTTGGTAGTGCGAGAATAAAGTGGGCAATTCGGTTAGAGTCTGTATCAAAGTCTGGGTTTTCTTGTTTCATCTCAAAAGGAACCTTACACTCCTCTTCCACATGATCGTGGTAATAACTTCCGGGAATAAGGGAAAAATTTTCTAAGATGAGAGAATCTCCATCCTGTCTAATCGTAACACTTCCACTTGATTGTTCGTAAGGATCATTTCTTCTGATCTCATACTCTCCCACATAAGGAGAAATAGCAGAACTACAACTTGCTACCTCATCTTCTGGGTTCATCGCATGCAGGGCAGAGCTTGTACTTAAGCACAATGCCATAAAGGTCATCTTTAAAAACTTATTTCTCATCAATTTCTCCTATAAAAAACATACTCCGAAGCAATCTTATTAACTGTGTCTCTAGAGACTATATAAGTCAAAAATTTTTATTTTCAAGTAATTTTGAAAAAATATAAGTAGATAAATTAGCGTTTCTTGGAAGGATGAGAAATTTCAAGAAGCACAAAGAGTTATCAACTATGTTGTTGGAAAGATCCTGAGTCCCTTTCGCTACGCTCAAGGTCTCAGGATGACAAGCATTTATATTTAAAATAAAAAATAAGAAAGTGTCATCCTGAGACCCCGAGTAACACGAGGGGGACTCAGGATCTTATAAATATTAGAAAATTTCAGTTGAATATAAATAGTTTTTATATCAGCATTTCACAAATGAATTTAAAATCGAGACGTGAATGTCTTATTATGTTTATATCATGACCAATAAACCTCGAGGTGTTCTATACATCGGCGTTACCAATAATATTGCAAAACGAACCTATGAACATAGACTTGGACAAGGGAGTAAGTTTACAAAACGCTATCATTTATAGAAGCTCATCTATATAGAGGTCTTTGACTATATTGAAGATGCCATCTTGAGAGAAAAGAAGCTTAAGAATTGACAGAGGGATTGGAAACTTACTCTAATTGAGTCTGTGAATCCTCAATGGAACGATTTGACAATGTTAACTGTATAGATTCCTTGCTATTTCAAAGAGATCCTGAGTTCCTTTCGCTACGCTCAAGGTCTCAGGATGACAACTCCTTGTATTTGTTAAGAAAGTTTTTCATCCTGAGAAGCCACAACGCAGCGATCTCAGGGTCTCTTCAATAACATAGTTGATGACAGAGAAAGAAAAGATTTCTAATTGATGCCTTCAACTTCCCTTTTTAGGACTGAAGTGACCGGGATACTTGTTGGGAACGGAAGCCCAAGTGTCTGCATCCTCTAAGGGAGGCTTCTTTAACGTAATATTGGGCCAGATTTTAGCATAGTGAGCATTCATTTCCACCCAGGTTTCCATTTCTGGGGCCGTATCTGGAGAAATGGCTTCAATCGGGCATTCAGGCACACACACGCCGCAATCAATACATTCGTCCGGATTAATGACAAGCATATTCTCCCCTTCATAAAAACAATCAACAGGGCATACTTCAACGCAATCAGTATATTTGCACTTAATACAGCTTTCCGTCACAACGTAAGTCATAAGCGCTCCTTCAGCTTAATAATAAACTATCATCATCCAATTCAAGGCCACTTGCTTTATGGAAAAGTTCAAGAAGGTCCGAAACTTTAAGGCCTTGGCGTTTTTCACCTTGCACATCAAAGACAACACGTCCTTTATGGAGCATAAGGGTGCGATTTCCTAATTCAAGCGCCTGATGCATGCTGTGAGTCACCATCAAAGCCGTAAGATGATTTTCTTCAACAATCTCACGAGTCAATTCAAGAATAAAGGCAGCTGTCTTGGGATCAAGAGCTGCTGTATGTTCATCAAGGGCAATAATTTTCATAGGCTGCAATACAGCCATAATAAGGCTGATCGCTTGCCTTTGACCACCTGAGAGCATGCCAATGGGATCTTTAAGACGGTTCTCAAGGCCGAGCTTCAACCGGCCAAGTTGAGTCCGAAACTTTTCACGATAATCCTTATTAAGGGCCATTCTAAGGGTTCTTTTCATCCCTCTTCCCATGGCAAGAGCCAAGTTTTCTTCAATGGTAAGATTAGCACACGTCCCTGCCATAGGATCTTGAAAAACCCGAGCCACATAAGGCGCTCTCTGCCAAGTGGAAAGGGAAGTCACATCTTTGTTATCAATCAAAATTTTTCCCGTATCCGGAAAAATATCTCCACAAAGAGCGTTCAAAAGCGTCGATTTTCCAGCACCATTTCCCCCGATGACACACACAAAATCGCCTTTTTTAATATCCAAGGTCACTCCCCGTAAAGCCTTATTTTCCATGGCTGTTCCGCGGTTAAAGGTGACATGAAGATCGGTCATGCGAATCATGGCTAACTCCTTGAAGCTTTAAAATCAAGTATCTTGGCTCTCAACCGAGGAGTAACCATCGCAATACCGACAAGAACCGCTGATACAAGAGGAAGATCCTGAGTGTGAAGACCGAGAAAACCCATATTAAGAGCGATTGCTGTGACTAAACGATAAAGAATTGACCCCAGCACACAGGCCATGAGAGCCGTAAGAATGACTTTAGGATTGAAAAGAGCCTCCCCCATAATCACTGCCGCAAGCCCTGCAATAATTGTTCCTGGCCCCATAGAAAGATCCGCAAAACCTTGACTTTGGGAATAAAGAGCCCCGGCAAGGGCAACAAGCCCGTTACTCAGAGCAAGACCTAAAAAAATTTGTCTATTAACGCTTACCCCTTGAGCTTTAGCCATACGTATATTGGCACCTGTCGCCCGCATACCAAGTCCCTTTTCTGAACTCAAAAAACGATAGAGAAGTAACAAAACAAGGGTAGCAAGGATAAACATAGCTGTAGGCAAAGTAAACAGGTTGTGCAGATTGGACTCTTCAAGAGGAGAGAAAATGGTGGTTTCTCCTAAGAGAGCAATATTCGGACGCCCCATAATACGCAGGTTAATAGAATAAAGAGCTGTCAGGGTTAAAATACTCGCAAGAAGATGGAGGATATTCCAGCGTACACTGATCCAAGCTGTGGTAAAACCTGCAGCCATTCCAGCTAAAATTGCACAAAATGTGGCCAGCCAAGGGTCAAAGCCGGAGACAATTAAAATGGCACATACCGCCCCTCCCAAGGGAAAACTACCATCTACTGTCAAATCCGGAAAATCAAGGATTCGAAAAGACAACAAGACCCCCATGGCCACGAGTCCATAAAGAAGTCCTAATTCTACAGCTCCCATGAATTGAATTAAATTCATGCCATTTTACTCCATTTCTTTTAGTAAAAATGCGCCTGAGCCCGAACCGCCTCCGGGAGAGAAAGTCCTAATTTTTCAAGGGCATTTTGATTGATGAATATATCTGTTCTCCCAGGAGATGCAATGGCAATTTCAGAAGGAGACTTTCCATTCAGAATTTCACTAACAATTTCCCCCGTCTTATGGCCAGCTTGAAGATAACTGTATCCAAGGCAAGCCAAAGCTCCTGCTTCAACGGATCCACTATCCGCCACAAAAAGCGGCAAATTATGTTTTAAGGCCAAAGCCGATACAGACTTCATGGCAGAGACAATCATATTGTCAAGCGGCACATAGACCGCATCCACTTTCCCCACAAGGGCAAGAAATGCCGTTTGAATATCCGATGATTTAAAAGGTGTTGCCTCAACAAGGGTTAATCCTTCAGCTTTTGCCTCAACTCGAATGACCTCTAGAGAGGATACAGATCCATTATCACCAGGATTGTAGAGAATGCCCACGGTTTTCGCCTGGGGGAGAATTTTTTTCAAAAAAGCAATCTGTTCTTTAACAGGAGGAGCATCCATGACGCCCGTCACATTTCCTTCAGGATGAGTCAGGGAAGAAACAAGACCTGCTTCAACAGGATTCGTCACAGCACTGAAGACAATAGGAACAGCCCCCTGCTCCGCTGCTTTGACCATGGCTTGAGCAGAAGGAGTTGTGATAGCAACAATCACATCTGGATTTAATCCTATAAATTTACGCGCAATCTGACCAGCTGTACCAACATTACCTTGAGCATTTTCAAAGGTAACTGTTATATTTTCGCCATCCTTAAATCCTTTTTCGGCCAGTTCTTCTATAACGCCGCGTCTTACTTCATCTGCAGCGACATGATCAATAAATTGAGTAATAGCTACTTTTTTAGCCGGCGAGGTCGCATTTAGCGGAGCCATCAACAAAAGAGAGAGAAGAAAGGTTTTTAAAGTTTGATTTAGAGCGGTCGCTTTCGACATGATAATAATTTCCTATTTTCTAGTGGGTTCAAAAAGTAAGTGTGCTTTATGTTCCCGCTTCTAAATCGAAAATAGGCCATGGGGTTACTCCATTATTATAACAAGAAGTTTATTTAGTCATCAGTTTTACAAAATGTCAATTGCTTAAGATGTCAGTTGGCAAGGTTATTTTTTTCAATCCAGGGTTTTAAAATGCCAATGAGAACAACGATAAATATCGGCCAGAATAAGATCAGAAGACAGAAATAAAAAATGGTGAGCCCTATGGTCGCGAAGGAGGTTTTGTGAAACCAATTATGGATCATCCCAAGGCCAATAAGGAAAAAAGGAAAAAGAAAAATAAGCGTAAAATTTCTTCCTATAAGACCAAGGGTACCTACACCCAAAAAGGAAAGGAGAAGGGTCAGACCCAGGACAAGAGTTAGTTTGTCAGGAGCGCGAAGATTATTAAGAGTAGGAGAAGTGCGCAAATTATGCTGAAAACGTACAAGAAAACCTTGAGCTAATGTGCCGTTGATGATCATCATGATAGACCAAGAAAGAGCAAAAAATCCTGGCAAAAAAGGGAAGAGCATCTGCAAAAGAGGTTTTGTATCTTTAAGTTGTCCCTCAGGATCAAAAAGTTTAAGAAAATTATTCACAAAGGTTTGTGTATCTTCTCCATGAGTAAAATAAAGATAAGTCCCTAAGGTAATCACCGTAACAACCGCTGAAGCCAAGGTCAAATCTCGTAAAAGATAGGTGGAGGGATACCAGGTGACCTTTCCCTTCTGCTTTCGGTTTAAAAGAGCACGATTGACTAAGAAAATCGGCCCTAAGGCAGACAAGACAAAAAATTCTGAACCTGCAAGCGCTCCTTCTACAATAAAAACCAAAATTGAGGCAATGAGAGCTGCTCCATAAAGGGAATATAAACCAAGGCTAAGCCCAATGAGAAACAGAGGGAGCGTCGCTAAATAGGAAAAAAGAATAAAAGCAGGATGAAATAAAGTAGGAGAAAAGGAAAGGGTGGCGCTTAAAAGGCCACCCAGAAAAATAATTACCCAATTGGGAGACGTGTTCATAGACGCCTTAGTCAAGCACGTACGGCATAAGAGCTATAAACCGCGCCCTTTTGATAGCTTGAGCTAGCTCACGTTGCTTCTTTTGAGAGACAGCGGTGATGCGACTAGGAATAATTTTTCCCCGCTCCGTGGTAAATTTTTGCAAAAGTTTGACATCCTTGTAATCAATCTTAATTCCATCAGCACCTGAAAAGGGACAGGTCTTCCGACGACGGAAGAAAGGTTTACGAGTTGTTGGAATATTGCTCATTATTTATCTCCTTCATCAGCATCATCTTCATCCCTATCATCACGTTTGATGTGGGCAAAAGCCGCATAGGGATCTTGTCCTTCAAAGGATTCGTAATTACGATCACGGGAATGCTTGCTTTGCATTAAAGGAGAAGGCTCAGGATCGAGTGTTTCGACTCTTATGGTCAAAAAGCGCAAAATATCTTCATTCAACCCCATTTGACGCTCCATTTCTTTAACAGCAGGTGCGGGAGCATCAATATTGAAAAGAACATAGTGCCCTTTGCGGTTTTTCTTGATGCTATAGGCAAGGTTGCGAAGGCCGCAGAATTCAGTTTTGGTCATTTCACCCTGACCTTGGGCAAGAATGTCTGTCATCATGGTTGCCAAAGTTTCAACTTGACCCGCTGAAAGATCTTGACGCGCGATGAAGACGGTT
>JAIESK010000069.1 GCA_019746105.1 Alphaproteobacteria bacterium | reverse complement strand
ACACTTTAGGTGAGCCTATCTTTGCCTTTTATAATCCGCCCTGGACACTCCCTTTTCTGCGACGAAATGAAATTATGATAGAAATGAAAGAATAATCTCTCCTCTTTCAAAACTATTGCTTCCCAGCTTCCCATCTGGCAGAGATTTCAGCAACCCTTTGACCTAAATGTTTGGCCGTGAGTCTATCTGATTTTGGAGGCGCTGTCTCCGGACCTTCATCTGCGTTGGATTGCGCAAAAGCACCCCCAAAGGAACCTAACCTGTTAAGATCTTCTATTGAAGCTGTGGAGCTATTATTGCCTGGCATCAGTCCAAGACCAACCCAAATCATCCCATGCTGCTGAGATAAATTAAACATGGCATGGAGACTTTGAAGTTTATCGCCATTTTGTGAGCCGGAATTAATAAATGCAGCGGCGAGTTTGTCTTTCCATTTCATTTCCGTCCATCTTTTTGAGGTTTTTTCAGCAAAAATCCAAAATCCGGCTGAGACAGAGCCCATATAGGTGGGAGCTCCAAAAATGATGGCCGTTGCATGATCAAGATCATCCCAGTGGGAATCAACATTCTCTACGGAAATGAGTATGCCTGTCGCCTTTTTACTTTCTTGAACACCTTCCAAAACAGATTCAGCTAATTTTTTTGTATGCCCGTATCCTGAATGATAAACAATCGCAACACTTGGTTTTGTCATTTTTCCCTCGTTTTCTTTATTATTTGGAACCTATTCTACAATCAAACCACCGAAATGGAAAGCTTGTGAGCAGGGACACCTCATGAAAAATTTCAATCTTTTTTAATGACAGAAGCTGATTTATCAGTTGTGATAGGATCACCTCTCTCCGTTGTGGGAGAGGTAAAAAAACTCTAGTTTCCTCATAAATTATTCATAGTATCGCCCCTAAGCTTGTGAGCACATTATCTTGATCAAATTTTCAAACTCACGTAAATTAAAGTTAAGTTTTTTTATGGGTGTTTTATGCGGATATTTTCCATTTATCTCTTCTTTTTCCTAGTCTTTCTAAGCCCTGCAACTTATGGAATGGAAGATAACTTAACTTCGGAAGATATCGGCAACCAAATCACTCGTCTTACAGATAAAAAAAATGAGTATTTTGGTTTAGCTAACTTTTATAGCAAAAAAACCTATCAATCTCTTCCACGCAGAAAAAATGTCTCAAAAAAACTAAAACGAGATCCCAAGACCCAGCATCATTATAGAACAGGGTTAAAATATAGAACCGCAATTACTCGAGTTACCAAAAAAATAGACAATCTTTTAGAATTAAAAGAAGCTCTTCTCTCTCCATTAGAAAACAATAAGACGCAACCAACATACTCTGAACTGGTTTCTTCGGTGTCTAAATTTATAGAAGAGACGGATCAATCCCTGCAAAATTATAATGAAACATCCCTTAAAAAAATGAAGGAAGAGAATGCACAGAAGTTTCTGGCTCCGCGCCGAAGAAAACAAAAGCTTGGTGGGATTTTATTGTTATTATTGTTGCTAGGCAATTGCATCTCTGTAGACGCTCAACTTACCTCTTCTTCTTTTGATCAACCTCACTCCTATAAAGTGGACCAGCCTTCAAAACTGCAATGTGGTCTTTATCAAAATACGACACATCACAGCAATAGCTCACTTACGCCTTATTCTGGACCAACCTGCCCCCCTACCCCTTGTAAAGACCCACAGCTTATTCCTAATATAAGAGCCGGATGGGAAAACGTGGTTAAGTGTCATAAAGAACAAGGAGACAGGGAGTCCTTAAAACCTTGCGAAAAGGATTATCTGAAGAACCTTCCTAATTACGCCTATCATCCTGAAATTTTGGACTGTCTGTATAAAACAATAAGTCCTCTTGGAGAAGGAGCAGAGAATAGAGTCTACAACGTTACATTGAATCATCCTTTCTACAACGTTTCTAACATAGCCATTAGAACATTCATAAAGTCAAGGTACGGCTATAGATCATATGATATCCCCTCTTATCTTAAAGCATTAGCCCACGTACAAGAATTAAGCTCGAGTAATTTAGAAATTATAGACTTTTTCCCCAAAATATATGGGGTCTATTTTGGTCCTCTTCCTCCTGATTTAAAGGAAATTACCTTATATGAAGGGACGGATATCAACTCAAAAGTTATTCCTGAAGGTTTATATCATAACCATTTTCTAAGAGGTAAAAACACAGGAAATATTCCTCAAAACTTGCCAGTAACATACGTCTCTGCTGAACAAACAAATTTTTGGAATATAGCAATATTGCCTGTTCTTTACACAGAAATGGAAATTATTGAGGGAGGGTCATTGAAAGACAAAGATATTTCAGATGGTTCAGTTGTGGAGATTTATTTCATGGAATATGCATTGTCGAGAAGGAACATACGCATCAGCGACAAAAGATTACAGAATACTGGTTTGCAACCAGTGAATTACGCAAGGGCCTACCATAAGGATAATAAGATATACCTGATAAAAGAGCCAGCTGCCCCAAAGATACTCGATTTCGATTGGTTTGTTTTTTCAAGCCACCCTGCGTACCTTTATAATGAACTCACACTTTCAGCAGGAAAAACATCAGACAAGTCAAAAGAGTTCATTAAAATAATGAAGGAAAATGATGATCTTTTCTCGAAAAGTACTAAACGGCACCTAAAACCTTACCTTATTTCTAAAGAACAACTCGAAAGAATGAAAGAAAATGGGATTAATATAAAAGATTATTATTTGTAAAAACGTACGCGGAAGGAGAAACATAATCGAAAGTAAAGATTTTCTAGTTTTCCTCTAAATTAAACAGCGCCACATTGCCGCCACTGGCCATGGTGTTATAACTGAAGCTCCGCTCTACAGCAAAGCGTGGCAGATAATAGGGACCGCCGGCCTTGGGGCCCGTGCCAGAAAGACCTTCCCCACCGAAAGGTTGAACACCTACCACAGCGCCAATCATGGTGCGATTCACATAAAGGTTCCCCACACTGGCTTTGGTGCGCACTTTCTCAATAGTGCTTTCAATGCGGCTCTCAAGACCCATGGTCAAGCCATACCCTTTGTGATTGATGGCAGTGATGACCGCAACAAGGTCTCTGGCCTTAAAGCGGGCCACATGAAGGATGGGGCCAAAAACTTCCTTTGAAAGAGCCTCAATGCCTTTAATCTCAATAATAGAGGGGGCGACAAAGCCCCCCTTCAAATTTGGAAGAGGCGTGCGCGCTAAAGGTTTATGACGCTTTACATAAGCCTCTATCTCCTCTCGCGCTTCCTCATTGATCACGGGCCCTACATCCGTTGAAAGCAGTGCAGGATCGCCCACTCTCAGGTTCTCCATCGCCTCCCGCAGCATAGAAAGGGTTTGATCGTAAATATCGTCTTGAAGGTAGAGAATTCTCAAAGCAGAGCACCGTTGCCCCGCACTTTGAAAAGCAGACACAATCACATCATCCACCACTTGTTCAATCAAGGCCGAGGAGTCCACAATCATAGCATTAAGACCGCCCGTCTCTGCTATGAACGGCACAATGGGCCCTTCCCTTTCTGCGAGAATTTTCTGAATGCTTTGAGCTGTAGATGTGGAGCCGGTAAATACCACACCACTGATACGCTGATCTTCAATCAAAGGTGTTCCAAAAATTTTACTAGAGCCATGAAGCAAATGCAGAATTTCCTTTGGCACGCCCGCCTCATGGAGAGCTCTTACGGCATGCCAAGCAATCAAGGGGGTTGCTGTTGCTGGTTTTGCAATCACCCCATTGCCTGCCACAAGAGCCGCCGTCACTTGCCCCATAAAAATAGCCAAGGGAAAGTTCCAGGGACTGATGCAGGAAAATACACCCCGTCCTCTAAGAACGAGCTGATTAAGCTCTCCCGCGGGGCCTGGAAGAGTTTGGGGCACCTCAAAATGTTTCAAGGCTTCGATAGCATAGTAGCGGCAAAAATCCATCGCTTCCCGCAGCTCAGCCACCGCATCAGGGAGCGTTTTCCCCGCTTCTTCAATCAAAAGGCCCAAGAAAAGTCCCCGCCTCTCTTCAAGGATATTCGCTGTTCTCTTTAAAATTTCTGCTCGCTGAGAAGCTGGCACTTCATCCCACTCCATCTGATGAATTGTGGCTTGGTTCAAGGCCTTATCAAGATCTTTGAGTGTATTTTCCTTATGAGTACCATACTCTCCTTTGGCTTTCTCAATCTCAGCTTTTAAAGTTTGCAAGGTTTTTCTGTCATTCAGATCATACCCTCGAGAGTTTTCTCGGTGAGGGCCATAGATATCTTTGGGAAGGGGAATCATGGGATGCTTGCCAGGAGCATGGGTTTCAAAGAACGTCAGGGGATCCTCAGCGATCTTCTCTGGAGGCACCTTTGAATCATAAATCTTATGGACGAAAGAGGAATTTGCTCCATTCTCTAAAAGACGACGCACCAGGTAGGGGAGTAGATCTCGATCATCTCCCACGGGGGCATACACCCTGACGGCGATGGGCTGAGTATGACGAACAACCGTATGTAGCTCTTCCCCCATCCCCTGCAAACGTTGAAATTCAATGTCCGTTCGATTCCCTGCCATCTCAAGGACCGCTGCCACCGTATAGGCATTATGGGTTGCAAATTGAGGATAAAGGACGCCTTTGGCTTTTAGGAGTTGCTGGGCACAGGCAAGGTAAGAAAGATCCGTTGCGGCTTTTCTTGTAAAAACGGGATAATTAGGATAGCCTCCAACCTGAGCAATTTTAATTTCCGTATCCCAATAGGCTCCTTTCACAAGACGCACCATAAGGGGTTTTTTTGTTGTCTCAGCTAATTCTTGCACCCACTCAATCACCGCGGGTGCGCGGGTTTGATAAGCTTGAACCGCAAGGCCAAATCCATCCCAATGACCCAGCTCTTTTGTCTCAGAAACAGCTTTAATCAAATCAAGAGATAGCTCAAGACGAGCCGCTTCCTCCGCATCAATGGTCAACGCAACTCCAGCTGTTTGTGCGCACTTGCACAACTCAATCAAATCCGGGAGAAGCTCCTTCATGACCTCATCGTAATGGGAAAGGGCGTAATGAGGATGAAGGGCGGAGAGCTTTACGGAAATACTGTCCCTCTCATAAGGTGAATTTCCCGTTCCCTTTTGACGCGCTAGAACCTCAATAGCATGGGCATAGGATTGTTTATAAGCCTTGGCCATAGACGGCGTGCGAGCCCCCTCTCCCAACATATCAAAGGAAAAACGGTCTTGTGGCGTTTTAAGGCGGCGTTTTGATGCGGCTTCAATGGTTCGCCCCACGATGAATTCACGCCCTAAAATGTGCATAAAAGCGCGAAAAATGGCTAAATTTACAGGCTGTACTACGGGCCCCAAGGCTGAGTCTTGCAAGGCACTAACGGTTTGAAGCCCCCATCGAGAAATTTTGAGCACGGCATCTTCCTTGAGCCCTCCCTTACGCCAATCAAACTGAGACAATTTATCTCCCAAAAGAAGACCAGCGGTATAAGAGTCAGGAATGCGCAAGAAAGCTTCTGCGAGAGCCATTAAGGAACGCCCCTCTGGCTCACTTAAAGGGAAGGCTTGCATAAACCGTTGAATATTAAAAGTCCCCATAGGAAGGGCGCGCACAGCTTTAATCCACGTTTTGGCTTGGTGAGCAATAGAAGACGTAGAGGTCTTTAGACCTTTTAAATCTCTCAATAGAGCTTTGATCAACACCCTCTCATCTTGGGACAGAAGATTTTCTAAATCTGGATAATAGGGGGGAGGCTCGCTCCATAGCATTGGCAAAAGACCCTTCCGTTTTTTGATTTTATTTAGGCACTACGACGAGGAACGGAGATATTTTTGAGATTATCTTCAATGTCCTTTTGAGAAGGAAGACTCACTTGAGCGCCTTTAGTCAAACACGCAAGTCCTCCGGCAACGACGGCTTTTTTAAGGGCAAGTTGCAACTCGGTTCCCTCATCCAAGTTTGCGGCAAGAACGCCCACAAAAGCGTCCCCTGCCGCAGTTGTATCAACCGCGTCAACTTGCAAGGCTCCTACTTCCCATGTACCTTCAGGCGTACACGCAACAGCCCCTTCTTTTCCAAGGGTTACAATACATATAAGATCATAATTGGCGGCCACACGCTTAGCAACAATGGTCGGCGAGATCACATCAAACCCTAAATGAAGCCCTAAATAAGCGGCTTCACTTTGATTCATAACCAAAACGTCCAAGGAATCAAGAATGTCATGAGGGATCGAATGAGCAGGAGCTAGATTCAAAATAATCCGCGTCCCATATTTTTTAGCGCGCCGGATGAGTTTCCAATTTTCCTCAATAGAGGTTTCCATTTGAAGCAAAAGGGTATTCCCCTTGGCCAACAGAAAATTCGGAATCTCCGACTCTTGATTTTCTAAATTCGCGCCCGTAGCAACGGTAATTTGGTTTTCCCCATGGGCATCCACAGAAACAGTTGCGCACCCTGTTGGTAAACTTGAACTTTGCCCAACCCCCATCAACTCAATGCCAGTCGTCTTTAAAGACTCTAAAATCAACCGTCCAAATTCATCATTACCTATTTTACTGAACAGTTTAACTTGCGCCCCCGCCTTTGCAGCAGCAACCGCTTGGTTGCCTCCTTTACCTCCTGGAATTAATTGATAACTTGGACAAAGCACCGTGTCTCCTGGACGCGGGAGTTTTTCGAGCTGCATAACCATATCCATATTAAGAGAACCAAAGACAACAATCATAGGCTTCTACCTCCCTAAAGGGGCTAAAGGTGGACAGTTAAAGGAATAACAAAACTCTCCTTTCATTGTGTCATCCCCGCGAAGGCGGGGATCCAGAAATCCTTTGAAACAAAGTAAGTTTTTTTCCATATTTGCCATTAGTCCTTGCAAGTATTTCTCTACTCAACGTTTCTCTGGATCCCCGCCTTCGCGCAGTAGTGTCCGGGGAAAGTTGAAACAGACTAACATGAGTAAAAACCAAAAGAAAGTTGCTTGGATGATTCAAG
>JAIESK010000072.1 GCA_019746105.1 Alphaproteobacteria bacterium | reverse complement strand
GGACTTGAACCCCCACGGCTTGCGCCACCAGATCCTAAGTCTGGCGTGTCTACCAATTCCACCACGCCCGCATGGGGCAATTTCATAGCATACCCAATCGCATTTGAAAACGTGGTTTAGCAAGAAAACGCCAGATATCTGAGATTATTCACATATTTTGTTAATTTTACCTTAATTTATGGGGAAAAATAAATTAGGGTTTCACAAAGAAAGCTTACTTTCCTTCACGGAGAGAATGCAAAACTGGGAAAATAAAATCCTCCCAAATCTGGGGAAACATTTGTTCCGCGTCCCTATCATCTACACCCTTAAGTTTGCCCGCCACTATGCTAGCATCCAGATCTCTCTTAATATTTGCAATGACTTCTTCAAGTCGCTCTTCTTGAGGGCGCTCTTCTTGAGGGTGTGCATTTTGCCCCCTATCGCCATAATACAAAGCCTGGTTTATAAAAAATTGAGCATTCAGATCTCCCAGATCTGCACGTTCTTTAAGCTTTTGAAAGCACTCTTCCTCACTTGTCGAACCATACCCCTGGAAGACAAGATAGTTTACCCATTTTTGAGCATCTTGATATCCGAGAGCTGCATAGGCTTCAAGGTCTGCAAATCGCTCCTCTCTAGGACGTTCATGTTGATCAAGTTCACCATGGTAAAGGACCTCACCTAGCATTTTTTGAGCATATTTAGATCCTGTAGCTGCACGTGCTTTAAGCCACTTAAATCTTACCTTAAAATACTCCTCTTCAGAATCTTCTTCAGAATCCTCTTCAAAATCTAAAGCTTGAGAGGTAATCCCCGAAACCAACTGTTTTTCAGCATCCAGATCTCCTTGAGAAACACGTTCTTCAAGCATAGCACGTCGCTCTATGTCAGAGAATATTTGTAATCCTAGTTCACCTGATTTCAAAGCTTTGTTCAGCTGTTTTTGAGCATACCGATCTCCTCGGGAAGCACGTTCTTCAAGTATAGCAAGTCGTTCCGCGTCAGATCTGAGCCCTAGTGGTAATACACCGTCAAGCCGAATTTTGGTCAGCCATTTTTGCGCCATCAGATCTCCTTGGGCAGCCATTCTTTTAATCTCTTGCATCTTTTTCCGCATATTAAACTCATCGCTTATGCGGATTCTCCCTTTTAACCAAGCTTTGCTCAGCCGTTTTTGAGCATCTCGATTACCTCCATCAGCATACGTTGTAAGCTCCTTAAGTCGCTCTTTTTCAGAACGTTCTATTTGTCCTAAGTCACCCCAGTACAAAGCCGCGACGACTCGTTTTTGTGCTTTTTCATGCCCCAAATCAGCGGCTTTTCTGTAGGCCTCAAAGGCTTTTTGTGCCCAATTATAAGTTTGATATACACGACCCAGAATATAATGACCTTGAGCAGAGCTTTCAGGAAAGGCTTTAGAAATCATATTTTGGCATACTTCCATTGTGTCCGGAGATATGTGCTCTTCTCTTCTACTGCTTTCTAATAATATTACTCCCCCTGCGTTAGAAAGTGTCCGATATCCTCTCCATGCGTCAGTAGACATCTGGGCTTCTCTCATAAGCTTAGGGAGCACCTCTTCCTGCAAACCATAGGCAAGGCCATAATAATGGGAAGGGGATTTAAGTTGAAGCTCTGAAAGAGAAAGGGACGGGGAGCCATAGAGATTTCGCTTAAATAAAGCCTCCCATAGGACAGGTTGATTACAGATTTCATGGAAAGACTTGTTGGTTCCTCCCATATGAATAAGATCTTTATGGCCTAGGAACTCTAAAATGCAATTAATGACAGCTGTTATTGGAAAACCAGAAAAACTGCCCAGGTCATCAGAGACCAGGTCATCAGAGGGCTTTGTTCTTTTAGAAGGATTTTTATCTTCTGGATTTTTTCTTTTGAGGGAAGCCCCAGCGTTGATCTCATCAGGCTCCATGGCAAAAGCCAAAGAAGAAAGACAGGAGGCACTAATAAAAACGAGGGCCGTTGTTGTTACCAATGACCTTGAAAAAGAAGAAGCTAGTTTTTTCATAATAATAACCTTATAATATGCATTTAAAATATATCAATTATTTATGTAAGTTAAAAATATATTGATTGCAATACCAATTATAAAAAAGGGGAGCCGAAGCCCCCTGGTCCTTTTAGAATCGAATCTTTTTTTATCGAATCAAATTAACCTTATGGTGCATAATGGCAGCTCAAGCGAACCAATTCATTAGATGAATCCATCTGAAAAGGACTCAATGCATGACCATAAGTATAGGCAAGACCTATAAATATGGCTGTAATCATAATGAATGGTATAGTTTGTCTTGCAACATCAATTGCATTTAAAAATTGTATTTTTGACATTTTTAATCCTCCTGTTTTATGTTGTGCTCATTTATTGGCGTGAGCAGTCTCGCCTGAATTAGTTACTAAATAGTTAACAAACCTGTTAATAATTTTATTTTTTTCAACACAAGGGTGACAAAGAATTTTATCTTATTGAAAACACATGAAAAAAATCAAAAATGGGAACAGAAAAACATTAAAAAACTGTGGATAACTTTGTGAGCCTTTTTGTATAAGCTCTATTATCTTGGAGGATATCGCCTTTTATCTTCTTTGTAAATATTATTTATTAATATTTATTTCTTTCAAAATCAAAGGGATAAAAAATCTTAATAAAAAACTCTTTCATGGAAACTTTGACACCGACAGCAGATTTACTCTCTTAAGATTCATAGAAACGAATTAGTCCAATTCTTCTCTTGTCCTCCGCCTTAAGACAAGTTATATAAAGACGAATTGTTCTCAGAATGAGTGC
Organism: Alphaproteobacteria bacterium; assembly: GCA_019746105.1. Classification (GTDB taxonomy): domain Bacteria; phylum Pseudomonadota; class Alphaproteobacteria; order UBA9655; family UBA9655; genus UBA9655. Next base: position 3,953 of record JAIESK010000072.1, on the reverse strand, counting down.
AAAATACACACGCAGAGAAATCCTCCGGTGGCAAAAGCCCCAATTCTCTGCGGCGGATTAACTGGAGAAAGGATATTTTATTATGATGCCGACTTTTACTATGCGCCAGCTTTTGGAAGCTGGAGTCCACTTTGGACACCAAACCCGCCGGTGGGACCCTAAAATGGCCCCCTATTTATTTGGATCTCGCGGAGGAATCCATATCATCGATTTACAACAATCTGTGCCGATGTTGCATCATGCCCTTGAAGCGATTCGGGAAACGGTTGCTAATGGTGGACGGGTTCTTTTTGTGGGAACAAAGCGTCAAGCGTCTCAAACGGTCAAAGAAGCAGCCTCCCTTTGTGGACAATATTATGTGAATCATCGCTGGTTGGGCGGTATGCTTACTAACTGGAAGACCATTTCTCAGTCCATCAAGCGCCTGCGTGAACTGCAAGAGCAATTAGATGAAAGCACACAAGGTTACACAAAGAAAGAACTTTTAACCTTGGAAAGAGAAAGAGATAAACTCGAACTTTCCTTGGGCGGTATCAAGGATATGGGTGGCGTTCCTGATATTCTTTTTGTCATCGACACAAATAAAGAAGATATATCGATCAAAGAAGCCAACAAGTTGGGGATTCCTATTGTTGCTGTTGTCGACAGTAATTGTAATCCCGATGGCATCGATTACCTCATTCCCGGAAATGACGATGCTCAGCGCGCGATTGAGCTTTACTGTACTCTCGTCTCCGCTGCTGTTTTGGACGGCTTGCAAGCTGAGATAAAAGCAACAGGTAAAGATATTGGCGCCGCAGAAGACGTCACGGTAATTATTGAAGAAGAAGCTTTTACTGAGGCTGAACCAAAACTTGAAACTGAAGAGAAGACTGAGGCAAAAACAAAAGCAGCTGTTAAACCAAAAACTGAAGCAAAAGCAGCTGTTAAGCCAAAAGTTGCTGCCGTGAAGAAGAAAAAAACGGATTCAACAACGGTTCAAGAAAACGCTTAAATTCGATCGAACTATTTAAACAAAAGGAGTAAGTCATGGCGGACATTTCCCCTAAACTTGTCAAAGACCTGCGCGAGAAGACAGGCGCTGGAATGATGGATTGTAAAAAGGCCCTTACCGAAACCAAAGGTGACTTAGAGGCAGCTGTAGATTGGCTCCGCAAAAAAGGCCTTGCTGCAGCAGCGAAAAAGTCAGGGCGCGTTGCCGCTGAAGGTTTGGTGGCTGTTTCTTGTAAAGACAATCACGGCGCTATCGTTGAAGTGAACGCGGAAACCGACTTTGTGGGCCGCAATGAACACTTTCAAAAATTTGCAACGAAGGTTGCAGAGCTGAGTAATGATGCCAAAGGTGATCTAGAAGCATTAAAAAAGCAAGCTTATCCAGGAACTAACAAGACAGTTGAAGAAGAACTCACCCACCTTGTAGCTACTATTGGAGAAAATATGGGTCTGCGCCGTGCAGCTTACCTTGAAGTTTCTCAAGGCACCGTGGTTCCTTATGTTCATAGCGCAACAGCCCCCAGCCTTGGCCGCCTGGGCGTTCTTGTGGCTCTTGAATCTTCTGCCCCTCAAGATAAACTTGAAACCTTAGGTAAACAAATCGCCATGCATATTGCAGCTTCTCAACCCATTGCTCTCTCTATTGATGCCGTGGATCCAAAGGAAGTTGAGCGGGAGCGTGCCATTTTCCGTGATCAAGCTTTGGCCTCTGGCAAACCCGAAGAGTTTATCGATAAAATGGTAGAAGGTCGCTTGCGTAAATTCTATGAAGAGTCTGTCTTGGAAGAGCAAGTTTTTGTCATTGATGGAAAAACCCGCATTAAGGATGTGGTTGCTAATGCATCAAAAGAGCTTAACGCTCCCATTAAACTCGCTGCCTTTGTCCGTTTTGGCTTAGGTGAAGGAATTGAGAAAGAACAAACTGACTTCGCTGCAGAAGTTGCTGCACAGCTAGGAAAATAAGAATGGAAGCCTCTTCAAAACCTCTTTACAAACGCGTTCTTTTGAAACTTTCAGGAGAAGCCCTGATGGGAGAACAATCCTATGGGCTTGATCTTGACACCGTTGAGCGCATTTGTTCTGAAGTTAAAGAGGCTCACCATTTTGGCGTTGAGCAAGCGATTGTTGTAGGGGGCGGGAATATTTTCCGTGGCCTGAATGGAGAAGCTCAAGGGATTGAGCGCACGACTTCGGACCACATGGGAATGCTCGCCACCGTCATCAATGCCTTAGCTTTACAAAGCAAGCTTGAGCAAATGGATCTGGAAACGCGGGTCATGTCCGCTATCCCCATGCAATCTATTTGCGAGCCTTATATCCGCCGCAGAGCTGCCCATCATATGGAAAAGGGCCGCATTATCATTTGTGCTGCCGGTACAGGAAACCCCTATTTTACAACTGACTCAGCTGCAGCTTTAAGAGCCTCTGAATTAAACTGTGAAGTCTTAATGAAAGCCACCAAAGTGGATGGAGTTTATGACAGTGATCCTATGAAAAATAAGGACGCCGTCTTTTATTCTGAACTTTCTTATCAAAAAGTGATTGCCGAAGATTTAAGGGTAATGGATACCTCTGCCATTGCTCTCGCCCGCGAAAGTCAAATTCCTATCATGGTATTTTCAATCCATAATCCCCATGGCATCATGGATGCCCTCCAGGGCAAAGGACGTTTCACGCTAATTAAGTGATTCAAAAAGCTTCATAGTTTTATGGAGCTTTCATATCAGCATGTTGCAATTTCAGAGTTAGATTCTGAATTTACAACACTCTTTCATAAGAGAAATGACAAGTTAGATCCGAGCAAGAGTCAATCAACTCTTATTGATATAAGATGACTTCCTCTTTAATATAATCAAGATAGTCTGGATCCAGCCCTTTATTGAAATCTTTATCTAGTCTTTCCATATCAATAAATGTGCGTAAGGTACGAACGAGTTTAAAAGAAGCGTCCTTAAATAAAAAAACGTCTATATCGCTGCAGCTTTCACCACAACTTTCAGCTACAGCACCATTACGGGCGTAAATCTTTAGAAAGGGAATCTCATACTTAACCTTATAACACACGAGTGACCAAGGTTTATATCCCTTTTCTTTTTTGGTAAGATCGAACTGAAGTGGAATCCAATCACTTCGACCATTTTGAATCAAAAAGAAGTATAATTCATTTTGCTTTGGCCCTATGTCGATTGCTGAGACCGTTAACAAAAGATACCCATTCTCAAAGCGTATTATATCCACATCCTCTTTTGATACATTTTCATCTTCGTCTGTGCCAAACATTAACTCCTTGGCAAGGGATTCATTTTTTTTCGCATAGTCCTTCAATTTTTGATACGCAAAATCCCTAATCAAAATTAAAGCTGATGAATTACGCCAACTCTTTTCTTTTTGGCTTTCAACTAAAATGGACTCCATAATCTGTGATTCTTCGGGAACTTTGTTGAGAGAAGCGTGGCAAATGTTGAAAAAGAAAAAACTCAGTAACGAAAGAAGGAATCCCATTCTTACTGACGCAACATTAAATGTAGACATCCTTAGAGTCATGAATTTTTTAACCTGCGAATTATGATCCGGAACTCTATTGTTTTTCCTTCATCTTTATTTCCTGCTGGCGAAGAGTTTCTCTCTCAAGGAAGTTAAGATTATCCGTCGTGTTCAGCCGCGTGCGAAGAGAGCGCTGATGATGCCGGCTTTCTTGTCTGGCTAGGCATTTATCAAATTCCTGTGTGCCCTGGGCATATCCATAGTCTACACAGCGAGAGTGAAAAAGAGCTAATTGTTCCTCGCGGGTGAGTGGAGTGCATGCTGAAAGAAAACTAAAAAGGAACAAAGATAAGGTGATTTTCTTCATCGAGGACTCTAGCGTGCCTTTTTTTCCCATTTATGATTGAGCTCATTTTGCTTTATACGAGCTTTGTCTTTCTCAATCCAATTTTTCTCAAGAGTTTCTGTTTTTCGTC
>JAIESK010000075.1 GCA_019746105.1 Alphaproteobacteria bacterium | reverse complement strand
CAATTATTTTATCAAAATCTACTCGATTCCTCTAGGATTTTCCTCGTGTCCAGAACTTTTTAACGGGCGACTAATTATAAAAAATAATAAAATAAATGAGCGCCCCTTGGATAACAAAGAGGCGCTCATCTTTTAATTAAGAAGCAGTGTAAAGGTTAATATTTCTTATTTTAACCACAGGGATATCAGATCCTGGTGTTTTCGGAGGCATAACAAGAGGATAGACAATATGACAGCGCGAGCCATCCTTAACTGTAAACTCTAGTTGGAGTTTTTGCCATCCATTTTCTCCTAAATAGGGATCAGACATAACTCTTTCATTGCCATTAAAGTATTGTAAATATCCACCTGCTGTCTCACTTTTTATCTCAGCTTCAAGCATAAGTTTTTGCCCTACAAAAGAATCCATGAGTGGTTTAGAAAGAACTTGATAAAAAAGAGTCCCTTCGCCACTGACTTTAAATGACCCTTCCTCTGGTGAGTTAAAGCTAAACGGTGTCATTAACCCACGCCCTTTAATGTCATCACGTACGAGATCAAAAGAACCAGGATTTAATTTTACACTAGGGCGATTTACTGCTGATACATCAGTAGAACTCCCTACAACTGGCATAGAAGCCATTGAACTGCTACTTGAAGAAAATGGTTGCAATGGTTCTGGCGCAGATGCTGGTGTTGTCGAGGGCATTGAACCGTCGCTTGAAGAAGATGACTGCAATGGATCCGGCATAGATGCTGGTATTGTCGAGGGCATTGAACCGTCGCTTGAAGAAGATGACTGCAATGGATCCGGCATAGATGCTGGTATTGTCGAGGGCATTGAACTGTCGCTTGAAGAAGATGACAATGGTTCCGGCGCAGATGGTGGTATTACCGAGTTCATTGAATCATCTATTTCTTTAAGAAAATAAAATGCTTCTACTAGGGCATTAATGCTAGTGTTGCGGTGTTGCCTCCACTCATTAGTGAGCTTTGTCTCTTCTGCCTTAAGCATCATCTTCTCTGTACGAGTAGGTTTTATTCCATAAAAATAAGAGTTTATGTTTACGTACTGCTTCGAAACTTCTTCTAGCGATACTTGCGGAAGATAAGCAAAAAGAGAGTCTATTATAGTTGAGTGAGACGCGCACAAGTTAGGGAGAGAGGTGGAAAAGAAATTTCTTAGCGCTTCTTTTGATTTAAAACTCCCAATCGCCTCTCTATGAGACTCTATTGTCTCTGGAACAACGACAGGTTTGCTTTTGTCACGTGTTATTATATCATATGGATCCTCTTTTACAGCAGACCCTATAGCTTCAAGGCTGTTTAAAACAAGGTCACGTACCAATACGCCAGGATTTACTTTAGAGAGGTCAAACATAACTCTTGGAAGACTTCCTTGCTTAAGAATTGATAGATTGTTTTGTGAAGAAAGATCTTTTTTGATCAAGTCTTTTCGAATATTCAACGCTTTTAAGCTCCAAGCATTAGCAGCAGGATCCGCTAACACTTTTAAAAGACCCCTTGCCGCTGTACGTTCTTCTTCGCTCACACGTCTCTTTCCAACAAGAAAAAAGCGTGGGGCTACGGTAACCTGGCTTGAGGATGCTGAACTTGAGGATGTTGAAGTCACATCATCCCCCATACTCCATGCTTTATCCATGGACGATAACATCGTTGTGCCTAAAATGAAGGCTGTTACGATAGAAAACTTGTTTTTCTTTAAGATCATACTCTTAAATCTCCTGCTTTGTTTAAAGACTATTAACATAAAAACACTATACCGCTGGTGTATGTTTAGCTTACTTCTATCTATTTTCTTAGAAAAACTCAAGTTATTTTTTCTATTTTTGAGCTTTACAACAACAAGATTATTAATTGAGGAGGAAGAAGAGGTCATAACGAGAGAAATTCCAAAAATAAAAATGAATCCCAGATGTCCTTTTTAATTTTAGCTTTAAATTGAGTGATATTGGAGTTTAAGCGAGTTAAGTCCTAATTATAGAGGTCGAATCGAGAGCGCTTCTTTGTGATTAAAGAAGCGCTCATTTCTTAATTAAGAAGCAAAATCAAGGCTAATATTTCTTATTTCAACCACAGGGACTTTGGATCCAGGCTTTTGTGGAGGCATAACAAGAGGATAGACAATATGAGAGGGAGAATCATTCTTTACCGTAAACTCTAGTTGAAGCTTTTTCCATTGATTCCCTCCTGGATAGGGTTTAGACATAACTCTTTCATTACCATCAAAGTATTGCAGGTATCCACCAGGTGTAGCACTTTTTACCTCAGCTTTAAGCAAAAATTTTTGCCCTACATGCGTATCCATAAGTGATTTAGAAAGAAGCTGATAAAAAAGAATACCTTCTCCGGTTACTTTAAACGATCCTTTTGGTGTGGGTTTAACACTAAACGGTGTTGTTAAACCAGCTCCTTTAATATCATCACGTACGATAGCAAAAGAAGGAGAAGCCAGTGTTAAAATCTGAACTTGTGGTTGTTGTGTTCCCGACTTAGTTTCAGAAGAGCTCCCTACAAGGGATGTTGAGTCGGTGCTTGAGGAGGCGCGAGTTTTCAGCTGTGCACTGCGGAGGTTTTTATCGTTCTTACCCCATGCTTTATCTACGGAAAAAAGCATTGTTGTTCCCAATATGAAAGCCGTTACGATAGAAAGCTTTTTTTTCTTTAAGGTCATAATTCTTAAATCTCCTATTTTTTTTAAGACTAGTTAACACAAAAACACTACACTGCTGGTATACGTTTAAATGATTTCTATTTCTTTGTTTAAAAAAGAACAAGTTATTTTTTCATCTCTGTATAGGTTCATAAGAAATGATCCTAGATGTCCTTTTTAAATTGTGAACCAAGAAAACGTTTAAATAATAGCTAACTTATTTAAGCTCTTAGCCTTAGACTGAGAGGTGTTTTATGAGTTGATCTCGCAAAATTTTGTTTACGGAGCTTAATTCCCTCTACCCTTTTAAGGGGCGACTTAAGAGCACCTCTTAGATGACTAAGAGGTGCTCGTTTCTAAGAAGCGAAATTAAGGTTAATATTTCTTATTTCAACCACAGGAATTTTGGATCCAGGTGCCTGTGGAGGCATAACAAGAGGATAGACGATATGATAGCGGGAACCATCTTTAACTATAAACTTTAGCTGAAGTTTTCTCCAAGAATTCCCCCCTGGATAGGGATCAGACATAACTCTTTCATTACCATTAAAGTATTGTAGATATCCACCAGGGGTCTCAGTTTTTATCTCAGCTTCAAGCAAAAATCTTTGCCCTACCAACGTATCCATGAGGGGTTTAGGAAGAAGTTGATAAAAGAGAGTTCCCTCTCCAGTAACTTCAAATGACCCTTCCTGTGGTGACTTAAAGCTAAACGGTGTCGTTAAGCCACGTCCTTTAATGTCATCACGTACGATAGCAAAAGAAACAGGATTTAATTTTACACTGGGACGAATTACTTCTGGCTTAACTTTAGGAGAATCCTCTATAGGCATAGGTACCCTGCGAGCAGAATTAGGCTGATGAGAAACCTCATCATTATGTGATGAGCTATCAGAGGATTCAGAATCCGAATCTGAATATGAACCTAAATCAACATCCATCTGTTTGAAGTTAGAAGTTTCATCGCCTAAAAGTGGATTGTCTAATAATTCTTGAGCTTTTGGCCGTAGTTCCTTAAGCCTCGTAAGTAGAAGAGGAAGCACCCTAATTTCTTTCATAATGCTCAAAAATTCCTCCACTTCCTTAGGCGTATCATACTGATAAGAATAGCGTGAGGAGAGACCTTCTTCCAATTTTGCGTAATCACTTGCACCTGCAAGAACGGAGGCTATAAAAGAAGGAGTTTCTTGTTTTGACTGGCGGAAAGGGGTAAGAAGAGGTTTAAGTTTGTCTTCTAGTGCTTTATAGCTTAAAATATTCTCTGTTAGATATTCTGAATACTCATTCTCCCTATCTATCTGCTCAAGGAGGTTAAGTGCCTGCCCTACAGTTTTAAACTCATCGCCATAGTCTAGCCTACGTATGAGTATTTCTAGGTCTCTTTTAACGCCAGATGCTTTTATTTTTTTGGCTTCAGCCATCTCCTTTTCTATTGTTTTTTCAGCTTTTTGTATGTGCGGAGCGATTAACTTTTCCATTTTTAGGTAGCGACCAGCCGCCTTGATTGGGCCTATGCCAACGTAGCGGTCGGATTTTATCTGTCTAACAAACTGTAAAGCTGCATCAAGATCTTTGAATTCTTGTGATTCGGGCGCATAGATTTTCGAACGTACTATGCTGTAAATTTTATTAAATTGCTGCTCATGCATTTCATTTCTAACTTCAGCAACAAAAGTATGCTTAATATTATATTTTTGATCCTTGATTTCAAAATAAGCATTAGAATCCCTTTCATTTAAGGGGGTATTTAAATGTCTATTAATAAAATCACGCTGTGTTGTGAAGGCCTTTATAAGGCCTTCGTTTTGCGTATTACCAATATTTTTCTGTAGCCTATCAGCTTTAGCCCGAAGAGAACCTGCTCTTCCTGAGGGGTTTGTGGGCGGGTCAAAGATATCAAATCCGGCTTTTGCAAGCGTACTGGTTGAGAGAAAAGATATAGTTAAAAGAGTTAAATAACGTTTCATGTTGTCACCTTTTTAAAAAAATTAATTAAGAATATTCTATACATTATATAGGTAAGACATAATATATATTGTCTTTTTTTCAACTCTTTTCTAATAAAAAATGTTAAAAAGAGGTCGCTGTGAACGAAGATGTTTCATGTTTCACACCCTAGGAAATGAAACATGAAACACGTGAGCACCCTTGCTTCACTCTATTCTCTCTATTACCACCGTCATTGCGAACCCGCCGGAGCTTTAGCGAAGGGGGATGTGGCAATCCATGTTTCTTTCATAACATGGCGTGGCGAGCGATGGCCATGTCACTTTCGCTCCTCACCATGACGACGTGAGGGAGGCTCATGACCTCTTAATAACTGACTTAAAGTATGTATTTTCCGCCTCTGTTGGCTGAAAATGAACATGCAAAATTAGGTTGTGATTCCACCATCTTTGGGTCGTGGGGCGGCAAGCTTTATGGGCCGTCTGGAGGAATGTTAAATCGTCAGGCGCCATGGAAGACTTGGGCGCGTCTGCTTTCGTTAAATTATAATAAGCAAGGCGCTCACATAAAGCTGTTCCCAACATGTCTGTCCAGCCTCCCATGCCAGTTACAGGCTGACCACAGAGGTCCTTAATCGTTAAGATGTAATCGACGGCGCTTTGGAGAATTTGCTGATCCGTAATAACTGGCTGCTTGGATTGTATGGTTTGAATATAATTCTTGTCACTTTGATCAGGGAGCAGGGTATCAATTTGCCACCAATTTTCTCCCTTACAGCGATTTGGGCTAGGCTGAGGGATGGCAAAAACATTATTTGCTGACCAAAAAAAGAGAAGAGAAAGAATTATTATTTTTTTCATAAGCTTTCCTTTTGTTGACAAAATATTATTATAGATGAGGAGCTAACTCAAGCGTTTTAACTTCTTTTTAATGTTCTTAATCTATACTGGTTCTATTAATGCTATAAAGGAGAACCGCTATGGATCTGAAGTCTCTTTCACCTTTTAATCGTCGCCATGTTCATCGGCGGAAAAATGATTCCCTTGAGGGACTGCGCCGCGAATTTTATAGTTTGCTTGATTATAATCCTTTTCATGAAGTTAGCCTGCACAGCGTAAAAGTTGATATGCATGAAGATAAAGGTGGGGTTACTGTTGCCGCCGAGCTTCCTGGAGTTAATGAAGAGGATATCAGCATATCTTTGTATCATGATATGCTGACTATAAAAGGGGAGAAAAAAAGTAAAAAAGAAGAAAAGGGGGATAGCTATTATATGAGTGAACGTTCCTTTGGTTCCTTTACCCGAAGTTTGCGTTTGCCTTATGATGCAGAAGCCAATAAAGTGGAGGCTGAATTTGATGGAGGCGTTCTGAGCATTCGTATTCCTCGCCCTAAATCCCACGTAGCAGCAGAAAAGAATATTAAAATTAAGAAGAAAAAGTAAAGAGGCTGTCCTAGATAACTAAATAAGAAAGCCCTCAATCCATTTAACTGTTTTTAATTGAGCTTGTGGGGCTGAGTCGTTAAAATGCTACTCGCACTTCTTTAAAAATATCCCAAGATTATCCTTTGGAAAACTATTAAGCCTATGCTGACAATCATCTTGTTGATTAAAATATATACTATAAAACAGTTTATTTTTCAGAAATTTTCAGTATTAAATTAAAATTTATAATGAAAAGTTCTTGACAAAGCTATTTTTATATTTAATACTTTAAAAGTAACCATAACAGCGGAGGTATTTCATGAAAAATTTTTTAATATTTAAGTATGCCATCATTGCATCAACTTTTATTTTCTCTAATTCGCTGCAAGCGATGGAGGAAGAACACCAAGGGTCTCGCATGACAATTCAAGGAAAAGAGAAAATTCCTGACCTTCATGGGAGAATGCCTGGGGACCGAAATTATGGCAGTACAATGTCAGAAGCAGAATCTGAGATGTATGAACGGAGACCTGACCTTCACGGAAGAATGCCTGGGGACCGAAATTATGGTAGTACAATGTCAGAGGCAGAATCTGAGATGTATGAACGGAGACCTGATCTTCACGGAAGAATGCCTGGGGACCGAAATTATGGCAGTACAATGTCAGAAGCAGAATCTGAGATGTATGAACGGAGACCTGACCT
>JAIESK010000109.1 GCA_019746105.1 Alphaproteobacteria bacterium | reverse complement strand
CATATTTTAGCTGAAAACTAAGAGCAGCTCTACCTTTTCTATACCCTATTTATATTTTCCCCGGACACTACTGCGCGGAGGCGAGGATGACAACCATAGTGGTGGTTTTGTCAGTGCTATTTCGAGATCTACTTTTTCATTGTTTCTTTTGGAAGAAGGCGCACTGGTATCAAACTAAATGAAAAACATGAATAGAAAGTGTTAAAAACACCTCAATCATAATAAGAAGGACAATGATTGTCTCTAGCATGGTAGAGTGGCGGTTATTGAGCTCATCCCGCATCATCTCAAAGAGCTCCTTAACGATGTCCAGGCGGCGGTTGAGCACATCGGTGCGTGAATGTAGCTCAAGGTCTTTAATGGTCATTGTATAAAGATTCTCATACTCAGGATGGTCCCAAATAAAAACAGGAGCGTCCAGGATATCGCTATGCAAATTGACCGAATTGCGCTCAATCACAAGAGCGCCAATGCGCCGAGAGATTTCTTTTCGCGATAGGGAAATTTTCCCTCGAGCTGCTAATTCCTGGGGAATGGTTTTTGTGGTCTCAATGGTACTCTCAATGCGACTTTCAAAAGCAGAAAGTTTAACCGCCTGAGAGAGCCCATAGGACACAGCAAGCATTTGCAAGGCATGAGAACGCGTTTTGGCCAAGGTAATTTTATCTTGGAAAAATCGCGGCTTGCTTGCAAAGGAATATTCAAATTCTTCAGAAACCGAAGTGACAGGATTAGAACAATAGGTTTGAAGAGTTTCGAGAAGTTTTTCTTCTTCTTCTAAGGGAACGTTCCAAAAAGCAACACACCCGTAAGAGAAGAAAAAGACATCCCATTCCTTATAGGAAGCATGGAGAGCATCGGTGTAAAAATTAATATAATCAACATCCTCTAAGGTCAAGGCTAAGCCATGAAGATCATAGGTTTCGGCTGTACATAAGGTTAGGCAACGCATGGAAATTATCCGTTTATTTTTTTGATAGGATACCTGATTTGAGAAAGAAAGGCCAGGGGAAGATTTATCTATCCCTGTCAAGACAAAGCGACGCAAAAAATCATAGGATAATCATGGAGGAGAACATTTATACAAAAGGCAGTTTAAGCAATAAACGTGCACTATATGGAGTATATTCATTCAAAATCTACCTAACCAATTTTAATGTGTACGTCAGACTTCGGACTTGTGTGTACGAATATTGTGCAAGATACTCTGATTTTTCAAATCATAAATCCAGGTTTGGATACTCTGCCCGTCTAAATTTACACACACCGTTGTTCAAACTTACATTAAAGTACAACCGTAACAGTTATTATCGCAAGGCTTAGTAAGGCCACAACAGTAGCATACGGTATTATATTCGTAAACTATCTCAGGGAAACTATACTTTGTGAGTTCTGCCGGAGTGCTTAAAAAATCACCATCACGGTCCGGTTCGGAATGATCTAAGATCCATGCTGCGGCCCAGAGTGATTCCAATCCTCCTCTCCACATTATTTGTGTTTCAGAGCTTAAGCGATGGCCTTTCCGTTCTTCGTGCAGTAAGTCAGCTTTGTCCCAAATCAGTTTCAGATTGCCTGTTAGATCAGGATTATTGCACATGTAATGATAATACCCATAGCCTAGTTGTGGTGGCCCGCACGCATCGTCATCATGCGTTAGTATAATTCTCGGTTGAATTCCACTTCTCTCTATTGTAAATAATGGGGTACGGAGTTCGCTGTAGTGGTGTGGTATTCGCAGATGTTCATGAGCACAACGGCTACATTTGTATCTTTTGTAACTTGGTTCGTCACTCAGTTCTCCGTGGTGCCAGGTTCCAGTATCATTTAGTCTACAAACGAGTTGCGCACAATGATTTTCGCTTATTTCTTTTTCTAGCGCGTCGCTATACATGGCATTAGCTGGAGCGTTGCCTATTGTTCCAAGTATTCCTAATAATACGATTGATATCGCGAATGTCCGGAGAAATTTTTGTTGCATGGTGATGTTCCTTTCATAAAGTTGTTCGTCCATAAAGCACAGAGAGAGTTGAGTGATTTGTTATAATAGCTATAGATATCCGTTTTATAAACAAAGTCTCCTGGTTTCATACATGCATGCCATTCTCGGAGCATCATTTTTGCTCCTCCCCATGTATGGAAACATCTGGTAGAAAGAACTGTCAGACTATACGCGTTCATTAATTCTAAATTACAAGTCTTTTTACAGTACTTTTTACAGGATCAGATTTATCTATGGCCGATTATAAGGAATATATTTGACACAAAGGATTCCTGGTATGGAGGCAAGAATAACAACGACTAAATACGGCGTCCACCCAAATTCATCGATCAGGGCGCCTGAGAGAGGTGCTGTGAGGGTGTGACTAAGACTTGCGATTGAGGTCAAAAGAGCCAACTGGGTGGCTGCGAATTGGAGGCTACAGCAGGTGAGTTGATAAGAGAAAAAGGCGGTAAGGGCCACCCCACTAAAGAAATGCTCTATACCAATCGTGCAATAAAGAAAGCTAAGATTAGAGCCCATTTTTTGTTGTAGCAGAAAAAGAATACAAGAAAGCCCATGGGTGATAGTCGCCCATAAAAGGGTTTTCTTATAGCCATAAAGGCGAATGGCATAGCCCCCAACAATACTCCCTAAGATGCTGGCGCCAAGACCAAAAACTTTGGCGACGGAGCTGATTTCCACATAAGTAAAGCCTAAATCCAGGAGAAAAAGGGTTTGCATCATAGCCAAAAGGTTTTCCGGCAATCGGTAAAGTAGCATAAACACAAGGATTGCAAGCCAACCTTTTTGGCTCATAAAATTTTTAAAAGGGCCAATAAATGCAAATGTAAGCCATTCGGTCCAATTCACAAGATGGTGATTGTGAAAGGATGAAAAGGACTCGGGTTCTTTGATGATCAGGACAGCAATAAATCCAACAAGCATAAGGCTTGAAAGGAGAAGATAAACCTCTGGCCAGGACAAAAAACTCGCAAGGTAAAGGGCGCCGGCACCTCCTGTGAGAATCGCCATGCGATAAGCAAAAACACTCATGCCCTCTCCGATGCCCCAATTCTCGGGGGTTAAGGATTCCATTTGATAGGCGAGAAGTAGGATGTGCTGGCTGGCAGCAGAAAAGGTGACGAGAAAGCCGCAAGTAACAAAGGTTTTGAGATTCTCTATAGGATCCAAAAAACTCATGGCTAAGAGGCCGAAAATGGCTGTAGCTTGGGTGACACAAAGCCAGCTGCGCCGTTGCCCCAAATACCGCTTAAGATAAGGGAGAGGGACATGGTCTAAAAGAGGGGCCCATAAAAATTTAAGGGAGTAGGGGAGGTGCAAGAGACCAAAGAATCCAATGGTTGTATAATTAAGGCCAAAGGTTTCAAGCCACACTCCCAAAGTTTTTGCGGTTAGGAGGAGGGGGATTCCATTAGCGTAGGCAATACATCCGATGGCCAGTACACGAGGGTTTAGATATTGGGAGAGAAATTCAAAGAGCCCCCTTAAGCCTAAAGGAGTTTCAAGGGGAAGAGAGTGCGGCTGTGTCGTTTTAAATATGAACTTAAAAATCCTTTCTTTAGACCAAATTACAAAATTTTTCTTTCTGTGTCACTATGTTATTGAATAGATCCTGAGTTCGCCCTAAAGGGCTCCTCAGGATGACATTTCTCTAATAAATACAAAGCGCTGTCATCCTGAGACCTTGAGCATAGCGAAAGGGACTCAGGATCTCAGGGATAACCGTTAAGATGGTTCCCTGTCCTCGAGAACGGGGATGACAACCATGGAAATCTTGCGGCTCCCTTTTACACGCGCATAGGCATCAAAACATAAAGAGCAGAATTATCATTCGCATCCTTGGCGATGATAGCTTGGGTTTCATCTCCCACAAGAAACTGCAAAGTGCCGCTCGCAATTTGTTGAGTGACATCCAAGACATAGCGTGCATTAAAGCCGAAATCAAGGGGCTCGCCCTTATAAGCCACTTCGAGTTCTTCTACAGCGTTTCCCGTATCCGTACTGTGGGCAGACATGGTTAGAACAGAATTACCAATACGCATTTTTACTGGACGTAATTTATCTGTGGACATGATGGATATCCGGTCGACACTGTCCGCAAAGGAGCGAGCATTGAGATCGATAACTTTATCATTTCCAACGGGGATCACTTTTTCATAATCAGGGAATTTTCCTTCAATGAGGCGAGATATTAAGATAGAGTTGCCCACAACGAAGCGCACCTGATTTTCTGAAAAGGATAAAGTGACTTCTTCGGCCGCCTCTTCAATAAGCTTACGAATTTCATTAATGGTTTTCCGAGAAATAATAACTTGAGGCATGCTCTTGGCTTCCTCAGGCAGTTCAACTTGAGCCTGGGCAAGGCGCAAACCATCGGTGGCAATGGCTCTAAGGTAGCCATCAGCTGTGGCATGGAAACAAATCCCATTTAAATAATAACGCGTCTCTTCTGTTGACATGGAAAAACGTGTTTTATCAATCAGTTGAGAGAGCTCTGCTGCATGAAGTTTAAAGGTGCAGGAGAGATTTTCTGTCGTCATGAAAGGGAATTCAGAGGCAGGCAAACAAGCAAAGTTATAAGAAGACCGTCCAGACTGTAAATGAAGAGATCCTCCATCTTCATTAGCCTTTAGTTCAATTTCGGCACCATCGGGAAGTTTTCTGACCACATCAAAAAGGAGTTGGGCAGAAACAGTGGCTCGGCCGCTCGTATGAACGTTGGCAGAGAGAGTTTCGATGCACGCAATTTCTAAGTCCGTAGCGGTAATTTTGACTTTTTTACCTTGGGCTTCAATATGAATATGAGCCAAAATCGGCACCGTGTTGCGCCGTTCCACAACGCCTTGGCAGTGGGTTAATGCTTTCAGGAGAGCGGCTTTCTCCGTGACAAAGTGAAGGGGATCATAGCTAGGAATGGGGAAAATTTCCGGTATCATACTTAAGTCTCCAATGTTCGTCTAAGTAATTCAATATCTTCGCATATAGTTTTATCTTCGCCCATCAATTCTTCAATTTTTTTCACTGCATGTAAAACAGTGGTATGATCACGACCACCGAATTTTCTCCCAATTTCAGGCAGAGAACGGGTTGTAAGAACTTTGGTAAGATACATGGCCACCTGACGAGGACGCGCTACAGTGCGCGCTCTACGGGGGGAGTGCATATCAGAGATGCGAATGCTATAGTATTCGGCAACCTTCTTTTGAATTTCGTCGATGGTGACCCGGCGATCATTGGCCCGCAAGAGATCCCGTAAAACCTCATGAGTCGTATCAAGGGTGATATCTCGGCCTACAAGAGTAGAGTGGGCCACAACACGGGTTAAAGCTCCTTCAAGTTCGCGTACGTTTGAGGAAATTTTATAGGCTAAAAATTCTAAAACCTTTTGAGGAACAATCACCCCAATTTGTTCAGATTTAGCCTGAAGAATACCGAGACGCAATTCATAGGTCGTGGGATGAATATCAGCCACAAGTCCCCACCCAAGCCGTGATTTGAGACGCTCCTCCATACCTTCTAAATCGGAAGGAGACTTATCTGCAGAGATAATGATTTGTCTGTTTTGATCAACGAGAGCATTAAAAGTATGGAAAAATTCTTCCTGAGTTGATTCTTTTCCACCAATAAACTGGACATCGTCGATCATCAAAACATCAACAGAGCGAAACTGTTCTTTAAAAGAAACTGTATCCTTAAAACGCAAGGCTCGCACAAATTGATACATAAACTTTTCAGCGGAGAGATAAATAACGCGTCTTTTAGGATGGCATTTTTTAATTTGCCAAGCAATCGCATGCATAAGGTGGGTTTTGCCAAGGCCAACCCCCCCATATAAAAACAAGGGGTTAAAAGCAACAGTCTCCGATTCAGCGACTTTTAGGGCCGCTGCATGGGCAAGTTCATTCGGTTTTCCTACCACGAAATTGTCAAAGGTAAATCGAGGGTCAAGATTTGATCCAATGTCGGGGGCGTCCAGAGCTGAGGTTGGAGAGGAGGTTTCTTGAGCGCTTTGCTCTGGAGCAACAATAATGTCTAGCTTAAAATTATTGTCGTTTTTCCCTTGTAAAAGGGTTTGCATACGGGTGGCATAATTGTTTTTTACCCAATCTCGCATAAAGGAGGTAGGGGCTGCCAAGCGAAAACAACCATTTTTTATATCAATAAAAGTTAAGGGTTTGATCCAACTTGTATAGGTACCTTCCCCATATTCATCAAGAAGTTGGGGTTGAATATTCTCCCACTGCTTTTCAAGGTTTTCTTGTGCCATTGCCATTTTTCGTTCTTTACCCTGGTTACAGTCGACAAGTCTTCTACGGAAGAATAATAACTTCCATTTTTATCTACGTTTTAAGTCAGAAGCCCTTAGTTAGTTATGCAAGCTTTGAAACGCGTGCATTAAGTCGTGACATCTTACGTGAAGCCGTATTTTGATGAAGGACTCCTTTGGTGACTCCTCGCATAATCTCTGGTTGAGCTTCCTTGAGAGCTGCTTGAGCTGTGCTCTTGTTGCCAGAAGCAATTGCTACCTCGACTTTTTTGATGAAAGTGCGAAGACGAGCGAGACGTGAATGATTGAGGAGGGTTATCTTCTTATCCCGACGAATCCTCTTCAATGCTGATTGATGTTGTGCCATACTATTCCTTAATAATAATTATCCACAGTGTTGTAGAGGATTTATAGCTCACTCTCTCGAGC
>JAIESK010000104.1 GCA_019746105.1 Alphaproteobacteria bacterium | reverse complement strand
GAAAGCAGGAGAAATAGACATAAAACTGAGCACGGCAACAAGCAAATAATTTTTCTTTAACATTTTGATTCTCCATCCTGTTTACTCAATAGTTTTTTTACCCACTTCCTTAGATGATTTCAAGGACACCTTCTTTTTTTCCTGACTTTTGCCAAGGTATAAAATCTATAGTTTAAATGCTTGTAATCTCTAACCCTTGAATCTACCAAGCATTACAGATGCATTGCTGTGCCAACTACAACACAAAATACAGCATACTATTTATTTGTTTAATTCGTTAGCCAAAGCTTGTTCGTAGGTTGGTTGATAGATGATTTTACACCTTGCTTCTCAAGAGTTATAATTTGATCGACCTTATGAGCAAGGTATGGGCGATGAGTGATAATGATCTTTGTCGCATGGGGGAGAAATTTTTCAATGTTATTTTGAATGATAAAATCCGTGTCTTTATCTAAAGATGAAGTACTTTCATCAAAAATACAAATTTTAGGCTTTTTAAGAAAAAGACGAGCAAGAGAAAGGCGTTGCTTTTCTCCTCCAGATAATTTTAAACCGCGATCTCCCACAATTGTGTTAAGCCCCTGAGGAAGATTTTTGATGAAAGAAAGAAGATGTGCACGATCTAAAGCCTCTTCAATATCGATAAGTGTGGCTTCCGGACATACAAAATGAATATTATTCTTAATTGTATCGTTCAATAAGTAACTTTCTTGAGGAACCCACCCTATTGTGTTATACAGCGACTCTAAAGAAAACTGTTTTATATTTGTTTTGTTAATAAAAACATGACCTTCTGTGGGGTCGTATAATCTCAAAAGTAACTTTGCGATGGTAGATTTTCCAATCCCTGTTTGGCCCACTATAAGAGCAGTTTCACCAGCCTCTATTTTAAAAGAAATATTTTCTAGGATATTTCTATCTTTATATTTAAAAGATACATTTTCAAAATTAATTTGAAAACGATGATCTGATAAGACAATTGGATGAGAAAGCTCAACGATATCACTCTTTGTTAAAAGTATATTGAGGATTCCTTTCATGTCAATGAGGGCTTTTCTGATGTCCTGTGTGACTTGGCCTAAGATGCCAACAGGAATAATGAATTGTACAACATATCCATTAAATAGGATGAAATCTCCAACAGTCAAAGAGCCTTGCAAAACATCTTGTCCAATAAAATAGGTGAGAGAAGAAAGTCCAATCCCTAAGATTAAAGATTGCCATAAACGAGAAAGACTATATTTCGTCATGAATGTAACTTCAGCGACTTCTCTCTTTTTTAACTCTTTTTTACAAGTTTGAACAGCTAACTCACATTTTCCAAAAACCTTAATCGCC
This sequence comes from Alphaproteobacteria bacterium, assembly GCA_019746105.1. Lineage (GTDB taxonomy): Bacteria > Pseudomonadota > Alphaproteobacteria > UBA9655 > UBA9655 > UBA9655. Next base: position 5,120 of record JAIESK010000104.1, on the reverse strand, counting down.
TCATAATTGGAAAGCCAATCTGTGATAATACCGTCAACGCATTTATCAACCTCATTGGCTTTTTCACGATATTTTAAAGTCCTACGCATGGAGAGAGAGGTATATAGAAAAAATGCCCCCACGATCCCTATCATTAAGAGGCTATAGAAAAAAGGATAAAGACTAGAGATCAGAATAATGACAAAAAAAAATTCGAGAACTGTTGGTAAAACATGAAAAAATACCCCAAAGACAATACTTGGCACATTTTGTTGAGATTTTCTGATAACGTTTGTTAAAGCTCCTGATTTTTGGTTAAGGAAGTAACTGTGTGAAAGGCTATAAAGATGAGAAAGGACTTTTATTCCCAAAACAAATGTAATACGTTGCTCAATTTTATATGTCAGAAGAGCCCGCACATGAAGGGAGCCTTGACTGAGCATCCAAATCAAGCCGTAGCTCAGCAAAACCAATGTGATGGATAGGGAACTTTGTGAAGATAAAGATTCCACAATATTTTTAAGAAGAAAAGGAATGGAAAGATTTGAGATAATTCCAATGCTTAATCCTATGAGAGAGAAAAAAAAATTCAGACGAATTTTTTTGTCCTCAAGTGTAGAAATAAGAATGTCTTTAATGCACTTTCCATAATGCTTATAATTGATAACATCTTTCACACAGATTTTTCCTCCCACTGTTTGAGGAATATCTCAACTGAGGCTACGTGCATGAAAGGCCACATGTGTTTAATATCGCCGTTTCCAATCAAAATTATTGTTTTTTGCAACTCTTCTCTATCTATAAAACCTTGTTTTACAAACTGTCCCTCCAAACAAAGATCTAAAACATATTCTAAGTTTTTCTTAACACCTAGTTGAAATATACCTGTCGTTTGGCTTTTGTCGCGTCTCCAAACAGTCTCTGTTTTAAAATGATCACTGGCAGCTTTACGGAGAGGGTATCGATCATATCCTTTATGGAAGAGATCATAAGTAGGAAAAGAGAGAGCAAATTCAACCACAGGCTCATAAAGAAATGGATAGTAGGTTGGATTAACTTGGTTCATCTCTACATGAACAGAAGCAAGACCTTCATAAAGCGCATCAATCTGTTCATATTTTCCAGGAAGCACAGATGATGGTAAATTCTCATAGATGGGGTGCATAAAATCAGTAGATGTTTTTTGACGCACCTCTTGTCTAATCCAATCAGGAATTTCATCTTGAGTATTTTTAGGATTTCTCTTTCCTAAACGCCGAGAAAGAAAGTGAGCTCCTAAACTCATTGCGTTCTCTTTGAGAATAGAAAAAAATGGATCTCGGTAAAACTGTGTGATATTTTTTAATTGCTTTTTAGATCCTTTTAAGCCTTTTTCAAGGATATAATCGGCTACAGATTTTTTAGAGGGAGGTCGCATAAAGATATGATCACTGCCATGTCCACTGAGAAAAGCACAAGAACCGTCCGAGGGAATATTATCAAATATGTTTTCTCCCCATCTTAAGCTTATCAATCCCGGGAATGGCTTATTAGGATTTAATAACTGTTTTTGATGGCACGGATCAAAAGGAAGAGAATGGGAGACGTCAATTTCAATCAGCTCAATACCTGTTTCTCGGCAAACATTACGAGCATGGATGAGTTCATTAGATGATTTAACAGAATCATGAAAATAGTTTAGAGCACTCAACTTTTGTTCTTCTTTTTTGATACTTTTTAGACAATAAACAAGGCATGAAGAATCGAGCCCTCCAGAAAGACTAACACATATATTTTTGTAGGGTTCAATCCACGGTTTTAAAGTTGCCTGTAGAACATTGACAGCGTCTCTCTCCTGAAAAACTGACGTCTTGTAAGCGGACAGAGGATCCCAAAATGGTTCGGTCTTTCTCTCATTTTTTGTGATTTTCAAACAGCAGGCTGGAGGCAGCTCATAAATATTTTTAAAAGGCGTTTGAATTGCGCTACTATTTCTATAAACAAGATAGGAGCATAAATAAGTCCAATTAAACTCAGGTTTTTGAGAAAGAACTTTAAAAATAATCTCAATATGTGAAGAGAATAAAATATTTCCATTGGGAAAAGGATAATAGAAAAAAGGAAGTTGACCTGTTGAATCAACAACAATTTCAAATTGAGACGCCTTTTTGTTGGAATTGATGTAAACATACTTTCCCCATATTTTTTCTAAAAATTCCTCTTTATTCAGATGGGATAAATTTTTAAAATCACTCTTTTCAAAAGAACATTGTTGTATCTTATTAAAAGTGCGTCCCATCAAAACGGAAGAAGCATTCTCCCAAATTTCATCCATATCTTGCGCATTTGATAATTTCCCATAGCAAAGAATAAGGGAATTTTTCTTGATAATTGTTGGTGAAGTACGCGTATACGTGCCAATGATATGGTTAAGCTCATGAGCTCTATCCAATTCATCATTAAAATGAATAAGACCTGCATAAATCATATTGTTAACTTTCTGAAAGGTTCGTTTAAAATAATGGCTAATCCTTCTCGTAAATCCTGTGAATCCATTACAACTTTTCCGTCACATTCAACCCATGCATGGGCCATGAATGGATAATTTTGTATGCCAATTTCAAGATTACACTTCCACTTTTTTTTCAAAGCTAATAAAATAAAGGTCATAGCCCATTCTAAACATTTTGTTCTTATTGGGTAAATAAGGCAGGCCTTATTAACTATATTGGCGAGATCTCTTAATTCTTCATCTTGAGGAACGATATAGATTGATTGGCTTTTACAAGATTTTTTAATCACCCGAATTGTTGAATAGAATCCCCTAACTTTTATATAAAAATTGACCTTGAGGAGGGTCAAAAACGCTCTTAATACTGAGGAATTCAAAGATACCTTTTTATTCTCTAATGGAAGACTCCAATCTACATTCGAAACTCCATCGGAATCTATCTTCTTATCAATGTAAAAGGGATAAGGGGTGCTTTTTTTTTCAATGATGCTTTCATCAATAAGTTTAGAGAGAAATAGTTTCTCCTCTGAGAAGGACAATTTTCCCTCAAGAAGATCAACTAGTGATTCTGAAAATTTCTGAAAACAAACCGTATACTTATCTTGTTTAGTATCCAAAATAATAAGTTCGTCTTGAAACTGTGCAATATAGATATGGTCTCTAAGATGATAGTGCATATTTTTCTTTTCGTTATCACATATACCATTTGATAAGTCTTTTTACAGAGTTCCACGGGCTTGTGCAAGAACTCAAATGGTCACCAAGCTTTTTTTATTCAGCATCTCAATAATTTTCACTACTAAATAGCTGGTGACCAGTTGGTCAATAAAATTGAATTCACAATACGAAAATCTTACTACTACAAATTCAAGAGTTCGGAAGTTTTTTAATGATTGTGTGGATGGTAGGTTGGGAATGGCTGTTCAGCACCTCCACCACCTTTTCCTTGTGTTACTTCTGTCGCACACCAAGATGCTTGCTCAAATCTGTCCATAGTATCCTCTGGCTTATTTTTATGGGAAGATTTGAATTTAAAGCCTAAAAGTGTTGCTGATGTCTGAAAAATTTTTTTATACATTGTAGCTTATCCTTATTTCTTGTTAATCCCCATAAGTAGAAAGACGTTGGGGTAGTTAAATTGTGCAAAAACTAATTTAATTTGCCATCTGGGACCGCGGAGCGGGGGCAAGATTGCTTCTTAGCCATTTCCCCACTCCTTTTCCATGGCAAACCCACTTTATCTATAGGGTTTATCGCAAGCGCCTTCCCATTTATCCCCACATTGTCCACTCGTAGTTTCCGATGCTCTGCCTCTTAACTGCACTGATTCGGTTATGTTATCATCTACCTTTTTATGGGAAGCCTTGAGTTTAAATCCTAAAAACTTTGAGGTCTGAAGTAATTTCTTAGTCATATCATTTTCCTTTTCTTTTGTTATTTTTGTGCAAAAAAATATATTTAAGCTGCCATCTGGGACCACGAAACGGGGGCAAGATTGCTTCTTAGCTATTTCCCCCATTCCTCTTTCCATGGCAAACCCACTTTATCTATAGGGCTTGTTGCATGCACCTTCCAAGGTATCTCCACACTGTCCACGTGTGGTTTCCGATGCTCTGCCCCTTAACTGTACTGATTCGGTTATGTTGTCATCTGCCTTTGTTTTATGGGAAGCCTTGAGTTTAAATCCTAGAAACTTCGATGTCTGAAGTAATTTCTTAGTCATATCATTTCCTTTTTCTTTTGTTTGTTAACCCCATTAATCACAGAGATGTTGGGGCTTTTTTTCTCTCTGTGCTCTAATATTATCTGTTAATATATAAGACAGAGTCAATAAAATTTTATTAAATGAAATCAATTACTTGAAAATAGACTATATTTAGGCGCTAGAAAAATGATAAAAAAATGAGATTTCATTATTTTTTAAAAAGACCATCAATCCATTTGATACTTCGCTCAAGGGCATCTCGTTGATTTTTAGTCTTTTCAAAATTATGCCCTTCATCGGAATATTTCACATATTCTGTTTCAACACCTTGGCCCTTGAGGGCATTGTACAACATATGAACCGTATTATAACGATCCACTCCCTCTAACTCAGGATTACCCATAAGAAATAAAGTCGGCGTTGTCGCGCCAAGACAATGGAATAAGGCTGAGTTTTTTGATAATTTTGGGGAACTTCCCATGGTGCTCCGCCAAATGTTTGATAGATTCGTGTTAAGGGTGGTCTGCAGAAAATTTCAATCCAATCATCGGCCACTCCTTCTTTAGAAATTATCGCTCTGAAACGATGCGTTGTTACTGTAAGCTAGTTCGCTCGTTGAGCGCCAGCACTATATCCAATCGCAGCAATTTGCTGAGCGTCAGCAATGTCCTGTGAAATCAGATTTTCAACGCCCGCTTCAATGTCCTTGACATCACAATTGATAAGATCATGGCTTTTAAGTTCATCGTGGGTAATAGCGAGAGATCCGAAGGATGCAGATAAACGAAACTCTGGGACGAATACTGTATGAGCCTGTTTGGAAAGTCTGTTGAGAGAGTGGATGAAACGATTTAAGTGGAACTTGGTTGTTTTAAGGCTTTAAAAGAGGAGTTTTTTCTATTTGTTTCTTTGTTTTTGTTCTTATTGGGCCAATTAAGGCATAGT
>JAIESK010000029.1 GCA_019746105.1 Alphaproteobacteria bacterium | reverse complement strand
AGGAGCAGGTAATGGTGCTGGCTTAGGAGCAGGTAATGGTGCTGGCTTAGGAGCAGGTAATGGTGCTGGCTTAGGAGTAGGCAGTGGTGCTGGCTTAGGAGCAGGTAATGGTGTTGGCAGTGGAGTGATAGGCCGAACGGGTACTTTTCTTGAAGCCCCTTTAAGTTCTGCCCATAAGTCTTTCACTTGTGGTTTGGGAGAGAGCATTTTTGCAATATCTGTATTCCTTGTTTTTGATAGCGCCTGGTTTACTGTTTGCACAACCCTCTGGCGATTCAAAAACGAATGCTTGTCAAAAACTTCTTTTTTCGCGATTGAAAGATGGGGACTATACTTTGAAGGATCGGTTTCAGGACGAATCCCATAAGAAGCTCCTTTTTCAATGTTATATCTCGCAAGGGCATCAACCAGTTGCAGATTAAGGGCTTGAAATCCTCTTGTCTCATGCGGCAGGGACTCTAGAATGATAGTCCCTTGATTGCCATTGGCTACATTGCCATTTGATAATAAACTCGCTTTATGAGCTGTAAAAGAAAATGATGATGTCAACTTATTTTTGTTCACTACATTCTTAAATCGAGATGTAAGTTCAGGACAGTCTTCTTCCTTTACATCTGCAACAATTAATAATGTTACATGATAGGGATCTGATCTTCGATTGGCAGGGAGCCCCACAGAATCTTGCATTATATGCTTATAAAACCGTGACTTAGATTGCTCTTCAACGTCGAAGTAAATAAGAAGGTCTTTTTGCTGCCTACTTGCATTACAAAAATCTAAGGAGAGACACATAAATAAAACAAAGCAACCAAAAATTTTATGCATAAATAACCTTAAAGATAATACATCAACTGTTTATATATAATCATTCTACAGTCAATTTCAAGCCCGTGACTGCGTGAAAATCGTAGGACATAAAAACTGCCCTTTAAAATTCACCACGACAAAAAGCCTTAAGTTCCTTTAGAAATCTCTGCCGCAAGGGCTTCAAAAAGAGTCGGGATGCCAGCCGCATTGGATCCACCGGCTTGGGCAAGGTCAGGGCGACCACCACCCCCATTACCACCAATGGTGGGAACAACTTTCCGGATTAACTCAACCGCATTAAAACGCGTAAGAAGATCAGGACTCACACTAATCACAAGAGAAACCTTACCTTCATTTTCGCTCACAATAACAAAAATACCGTTCTTATGTTCCGTCTTTAACTCATCCGCAATGGGTTTAAGATCTTGCGGAGGAATCCCCTTTAAATGACGCTTAATCAAGGGAACGCCATTTATCATTTCAGGCTTTTGGGACTCCCCTCCCCCACCGGACATAGCCAGACGTTGACGAAGGTTTTGAACTTCCCGCTCCAAGGATTTGCGTTCCTCAAAAAGTTGCCCCACCTTTTCTGAAACCGCATTGGGAGCGACCTTTAGCTGATCTGCAAGACCTTGAAAGGCCATTTGCTGCGAGGTTGCATAATCTTCTGCCATCCGCCCCGTCAAAGCCTCAAGGCGGCGAACGCCTGCGGCAATGCCCGCCTCGGAAATGATCTTAAAAAAGCCAATATCGCCCGTGCGCTCCACATGAGTTCCCCCACACAGCTCCACGGAAAAAGGCTCAAGGATCTCTTCCCCCATGGCCACAACGCGCACCTCATCCCCATATTTTTCTCCAAAGAGAGCAAGTGCCCCTTCCTTGGTGGCTTCTGCCGGGGTCATCAGACGCACAGTAACGGCTGTGTTTTGGCGCACTTGATCATTGACTTCTCGCTCAACAAGTTGAATTTCTTCAGGCGTAAGAGCTTTAGGATGACTAAAATCAAAACGCAACCGGTCAGGCGCCACAAGAGACCCTTTTTGGATAACGTGAGCTCCTAAATTTTTGCGCAAGGACCGGTGCAAAAGATGGGTTGCAGAATGGTTTGCCCTTAATAAGGTACGGCGTTGACCATCCACGTCCAAATGAACTTTATCGCCAATCTTAAAGGTACCTTCAATAACGTGACCAAAGTGCACGATAAGATCTCCCAGCTTTCGTTGGGTATCTCCAATCTCAATTTTGCTCGCTCCAGAGGCAATCACTCCCGTATCGCCCATTTGACCGCCCGACTCTCCATAAAAGGGTGTCTGATTGGTAAGGATTGCAATCTTATCGCCTTTCCTCACTTCTGACACAGGCTTTCCATCAATCAGTAAGGCTGTGATAACGCCTTCCGCAGCAATGGTTTTATAGCCTAAAAATTCCGTCCCATTCAGTTTATCACGCAGCTCAAACCACACCGTATCCGTCTTGCTTTCACCCGAACCGGACCACGCAGCACGCGCATCTGCTTTTTGCTTGTCCATGGCCTTTTGAAAGCCGGCTATATCCACGGATTTTCCTTCTGCACGCAACACATCTTGAGTCAAATCTAAGGGAAATCCATAGGTATCATAGAGTTTAAAAGCCACCTCACCAGGAAGCTCTTTTTGAGTTTTTTGGGATTCTTCTGTCAATAATTTAAGCCCTTTGTCCAGGGTCTGACGAAAACGATCTTCTTCTAGATTAAGGGTTTCAACAATCAGAGGTGTAGCGCGCTCAAGCTCTGGATAAGCCCGTCCCATTTTTTCAAGAAGGGTGGGATAAAGCTTGGCCATCAGGGAGCCTTTATAACCCAAAATCTGCACATGACGCATGGCACGCCGCATGATGCGTCGCAACACATAGCCGCGTCCTTCATTGCTGGGAAGAACACCATCAGCTATCAAGAAACAACTAGAGCGCAGATGGTCGGCAATTACCCGATGAGAATCACGCGTTTTACCGACGGCCACAGTTTTTGTCAATTCTTCAGAGGCCTCAATCAATGCCTTAAAGATGTCCGTATCAAAGTTATCGTGTACTCCTTGAAGGACTGCAGCAAGCCGTTCAATCCCCATCCCCGTATCAACAGAGGGCTTGGGAAGAGCGACCATCTCACCAGAGGCGAGTTTTTCATATTGCATGAAGACAAGATTCCAGATCTCAACAAACCGATCCCCTTCAGCTTCAGGGCTGCCAGGAAGACCGCCAGGGATGTGATCTCCATGATCATAAAAAATTTCTGTACAGGGTCCACATGGTCCCACATCACCCATGGTCCAAAAGTTTTCATCCTTGTCCGCAATGGGGATGATTTTATAATCAGGAAGACCGGCTACCTTTTTCCATAGCTTTGCTGCCTCCATATCTTCGTTATATACCGTGATGATGAGCTTTTCCGCAGGAATCCCCCATTCTTTCGTAACCAACGTCCATGCCAGATTTATAGCTTCTTCCTTGAAATAGTCGCCGAAAGAAAAATTCCCCAGCATTTCAAAAAAGGTATGGTGGCGTGCTGTGTGACCTACATTTTCAAGATCATTATGCTTACCACCGGCGCGAATACATTTTTGGGCTGACGTAGCTTTGGTGAAGTCAAGAGTTTCTTGCCCCGTAAACACATTTTTAAATTGCACCATACCCGCATTCGTAAACAAAAGGGTTGGATCATTATGAGGCACCAGAGGACTAGAAGGCACAACCGTGTGCCCCCGATTTTTAAAGTATTCTAAGAAAAATGACCGAATGTCTGCTGTGGTTTGCATCGCCGTAATTGCTTTCAAATCTTATTATGCCACATCTTCCTCAATGGCTCCAGAGGTAGAAATGGCTTGATCAACAAGCGCACTATTGCCGCGAACACCTGCTTCCAATTCTTCTGCGACTTTCGGATTTTCCTTAAGATAAACGCGGGCATTTTCACGGCCCTGGCCAATGCGTTGATCTTTGTAGGAATACCAAGAACCTGACTTTTCAATAAGATTCGCTTTCACGCCCAGATCAATAAGCTCGCCTGTTTTGGAAATGCCTTCTCCGTACATGATATCAAATTCCACCACCTTAAAGGGGGGCGCAACTTTGTTCTTCACAACCTTCACACGAGTTTGGTTACCGATAACCTCATCCCGATCTTTTAAGGCGCCAATGCGGCGAATATCCAAACGGACAGAGGAGTAAAACTTAAGAGCATTTCCGCCTGTTGTGGTTTCAGGATTGCCAAACATAACACCAATTTTATGGCGAATTTGGTTGATGAAAATCACCATACAATTGGTTTTTGAAACGGAACCCGTCAGCTTACGCAAAGCTTGACTCATCAAGCGCGCTTGAAGGCCTACGTGATGGTCGCCCATCTCTCCTTCTAATTCTGCCTTGGGAACAAGGGCAGCAACGCTATCCACCACCAAAACATCAATAGCGCCAGAACGCACAAGAGTGTCTGCAATTTCAAGGGCTTGCTCTCCTGCATCGGGTTGAGAAATAATTAAATTGTCCGTATCAACACCTAACTTGCGGGCGTAGACGGGATCTAAAGCATGCTCGGCATCCACAAAGGCGCAGGTGCCACCAGCTTTTTGAGCCTCAGCCACTACATGGAGAGAAAGGGTTGTCTTTCCTGAACTCTCAGGACCATAAATTTCAATGATGCGTCCTTTTGGGAGACCGCCAATTCCAAGGGCAATGTCAAGTCCCAAAGAGCCCGTGGAAACTGTCGCAACGTCTGAGATTGCGGGTCTTTGCCCCAAACGCATAACTGAGCCTTTTCCAAAGGCTTTTTCGATTTGACCGAGGGCGGCTTCAAGGGCTTTTTGCTTTTCCATGTAATGACTCCTAATCTCTCTTGTGATCTCTCTCTTCTATATTTCACAGCTAAGTCCGGAGTGCAATTCTAATTTATGATAAATGGGAGTGGAATGTGCACATTTTGCTTCAATATTGAAATTGGTATCAAATCAAAACGACCAAATAGCTCTCTCTTTGAGCACATCCGCAAGGCGATGGACAGGAAGTATATCAGCAGCTGGAAGAGGCATTGAAGCTAAATCTGAATAGGTCACCCACGCCAAGTTTTGGCCTTCCACACCATGGGGAATGCCTTCCCATTTGTGACAGAGATAAAGAGGCATAATCATATGAAAAGTGTCATAACGATAAGAAGCAAAAGTCAAAGGTTCAAGGTCTTCCTCCAGCACCTGGATCCCCAGCTCTTCCTGCAATTCCCGAATCAAGGATATCTCTGGGGTCTCGCCAAGTTCCATCTTTCCTCCAGGAAGCTCCCACACGCCTGGTAAAGCTTTTCCTTGAGGCCGCTCTGAAACAAGCATTTCTCCCTTTTCATTTATCAGAATGGCAGCCACCACCCACACTAAGGGGCGTTCCAGAGCATGATATCGCGTGATAAAATCATGGTAAGAAATAGCATAACAAGCAACTTCTCGCATTCCTTCAAAGGCTTTAGAAGAAGCTTCCTTCGTACCTATTTCACGAAATTCAAGCTTCTCAAGAATATGGCGAGAAGCTATGTTAGTTTTAAGAGCGCTTGCTTTGAGCTTCTTTTGTTTCAGCACATGAAAACAAAAGTGAATAAGAGCCCCCGTAGCTTCAGTCCCATAACCTTGCCCCCAATAGGGTTTCCCAAGCCAAAATCCGAGTTCTCCCTCAGAAGAGATAACGCCCATAAACTGCTGATCAGAACGCCTGATAATGGCTAAGATCACACATTTTCCTTCCGCCATAGAACGCTGGGCAAACGCAACAAATGTTTCAGCATCCTGAAGAGTATAAGGATGAGGCACACGTCGCAACCTTTCCGCAATCTCCTTATCGTTAAGCAAGTGTTGTATAAGCACTGCATCCTCTGCCCTTAGCGGGCGCAAAGTCAGCCTTTCTGTAGCAATGGGTAAAAAGGGGCGATTCAAAAGGGTTGAAGGGATCATGACACCATCTTTCTTTAAAAATTCCTTTTCTTTTTTTTCTTTCCTGAGCATACTCCGCTCATGGAAAATGTTAAGCCCTCTTTCGAAAATATTATTCCACAACTTATCACTCTCTCTGAACAAGCAGGGGCTCTTATCGCTCACCTTTATAAAAAGGCAAAAGACCTCGAGATTATCCGGAAAGGGGATGGCTCCCCCGTGACGGAAGCAGATCATCAAAGCCATCACCTTCTTGCACAAGGCTTAAAAAAACTCACCCCTCATATCCCCGTTATTTCTGAAGAAGATGAAGAATCTTGGGGTATCAAAACCCCCATTTATTGGCTCATCGATCCTCTTGATGGAACCAGAGGATTCATTGGGCGGGATGGGCAGTTTTGTATCAATATTGCCTTAATGGAAAATAATAAGGCCATCTTAGGCCTTATCCATCTTCCTCTCACCGGCGAAACCTTTTATGGCTATGGAAACACGGCTGTAAAACATATTTCTGGACAAAGTGTACCTATCCATACACGGCACTGCCCTCCTGAAGGATCAACCCTTCTCCTCAGCAATCATGACCTTAAATGTAAAGAGAAATGGGAAAAATATATAAAAGACTTCCCCCACCCTATCCTTAAACCACTTCACAGCGCCA
>JAIESK010000105.1 GCA_019746105.1 Alphaproteobacteria bacterium | reverse complement strand
CAATTATTTTATCAAAATCTACTCGATTCCTCTAGGATTTTCCTCGTGTCCAGAACTTTTTAACGGGCGACTAATTAAAATTTAATATTATTTCGTTATTCTACTGTAAGATGGAATAAAAATAGATCAAAGAGAGATTTCTTAATGAATCTTACATCGATTAACCGTGAAGAACTACAGGAAATTCTTGTTCAACTGGAACAAGCTATTTATAACCATATCCAATGGCATAATGCTTTGATTCGTAGTTTTGCGTGTCGATTGCCGGGTAATCTTAATGATCTACACCCTCAATCTTATAGAAGATGTCTTTTCGGTCAGTGGTATTATACGGCAGCTTCCAAAAAACTGTTGCAACACCCAGGTGTTGCTTCAATCGGTGAAACTCATCGCCGTATGCACCAAATGGCAACCGAGCTTCTTTCAACTGTGAATGTGGGACAAAACATTGATTCCCATGATTATGATAACTTTAGCAACTTGGTCGAACGTTTACGGCTTGAAATTTCTTCTCTCAAACGGGAAATCGAATTATCTCTTTATACCCATGATCCTCTCACTGGCGCCATCAACCGCCTTGATATGCTTCCCATGTTGAGGGAAGTCCAAGCTATGGATCGGCGGCAAGCTCAAACTTCTTCACTTGTCATGATTGACATAGATCATTTCAAGAAAGTGAATGATAAATATGGACACCCCACAGGAGATAAAGTCCTACAGCTTGTCGCTCACTATCTCACAGAACACCTTCGCCCTTATGATAAATTATTTCGCTATGGAGGAGAAGAATTTTTATTGTGCATTCATAATACAGATCTTAAAGATTGTCATGAAAGGATAGAGCTCTTACGAAATCGCCTTTGCAAAAATTCCATTGATATTGGTAGGCGAGACCCTCTTTATGTTACCGCATCCTTTGGAATTGCCGAGCTTAATCCAACCCTATCTATTGAAGAATGCATAGAACATGCAGATAAAGCTATGTATGCGGCTAAAGAGGCTGGCCGAAACTGTGTGCGTGTATGGGAGGCTTAATCTTAAAATCCTCTCTTGTGAGGGAAGAGATCTTGCTCTAGAAGTAAATGAGTTTTAATTCAGATACAGGATCAAACCCCATGTCTATTTTACCCGATACTTGGATTCGTGAGCAGGCCCTTAAGGGAATGATTGACCCTTTTGTGGAAAACCAAGAAAAACAAGGAGTGATTTCCTATGGCCTTTCATCTTATGGTTATGATGCACGGGTTTCTGACGAATTCAAGATTTTTACCAATGTGGATAGTGCTGTCGTTGATCCAAAAAATTTCTCAGCCCATGGCTTTGTGGATAGAAAGACGGATGTATGTGTCATCCCCCCCAACAGTTTTGCCTTAGCTCGTACTACGGAATATTTTCGCATCCCCCGAGATGTGCTGGTTATTTGTCTCGGAAAATCCACCTACGCGCGTTGTGGAATCATTGTGAACGTTACGCCTCTTGAGCCTGAATGGGAAGGTCATGTGACCTTAGAATTTTCTAACACAACACCTCTGCCGGCAAAGATTTATGCCAATGAGGGTGCCTGTCAGTTCCTCTTTTTAAAAGGCCAGGGGATCTGTGAGGTTTCCTATCGCGATCGATTAGGCAAATACATGGGACAAACAGGAGTCACCCTTCCAAAAATTATTAAAGTAGCTTCTTAAAGGGGAGAGAAAATATAAATGGATAAAATTCGTATTCGGGGTGGGGTGCCTCTTCAAGGAGAAATTAAAATAAGCGGTGCAAAAAATGCCGCTCTTCCGTTAATGGCTGCCTGCCTTCTTACGGATAAACCGCTCCATCTTCTTAACGTTCCTGATCTTTCGGATATTGACAGTATGGGGCAACTTCTCTCTCAAATGGGCGTTTCCCTTGATAGGGATAAGAATTCAAATACCCTTGAGTTGTGTGCCAAAAATATTTCTAGCACAACGGCTCCTTACGATATTGTTCGGAAAATGCGGGCTTCTGTCCTTGTTTTAGGACCTCTCGTTGCACGTGAAAAGGAAGCCCATGTTTCTTTACCGGGAGGTTGTGCTATTGGCATTCGTCCCATTGATCTTCACCTCAAAGGTCTTGAAGCTCTTGGGGCTCAGATTACTCTTGAAGATGGTTATGTGCATGCCCGTGCCCCCCAAGGTTTGAAGGGTGGATCCTTTACCTTTCCCGTAATTTCTGTCACGGGCACTGAAAATCTTCTTATGGCAGCAACCCTTGCAAAGGGGCAAACTCGCCTCATTAACGTGGCAAGAGAGCCTGAAATTGGAGACCTAGCCCACTGCTTGAATGCCATGGGTGCAAAAATTTCAGGAATAGGTTCTGACACCCTTGTTATAGAAGGCGTTGATCGTTTAGAAGGGACAAGCCACCGTGTGATTTCTGATCGTATTGAAACGGGAACTTACGCCATGGCGGCGGCGATAACGGGAGGGAGCATGCGTCTTCACCAAGGACGTTTGGATCTAATTCCGACAGTGGCCCCTCTTTTGATCCAAGCTGGTGTCTATTTAGAGGAAGAAGAGGAGGTGCTTGTCGTTAAAGCTCCGTCTTCCCGTCTTCAGGGTGTAGATATGATGACCGAACCTTTTCCCGGCTTTGCTACTGACTTGCAAGCTCAATGGATGGCACTTATGAGCCTTTCTGCGGGAGCAGCTATGATTACGGAGACGATTTGGGAAAACCGTTTTATGCATGTGCCCGAGCTTTGTCGGATGGGGGCCAATATTACAGTTCATGGCTCTTCTGCCCTTGTGCGGGGGGTGAAAAATTTAAAAGGGGCGCCGGTGATGGCAACGGACCTTAGAGCCTCTGTTTCCCTTGTTTTAGCGGGCCTTGTAGCTGAAGGAGATACGATTATCAACCGCGTTTACCATTTAGATCGAGGTTATGAAAAGGTGGAAGAAAAATTACGGGCTTGTGGGGCTGACATTGAGAGAATGTGACCCTATATAATAAGTAGAATAGGTTTAACACATGAGAAAAAGACAATGTCTTACATACCTTTAAAGATTATTGCTGAGGATCACGAGGATCTTAAAATCATTGCAGCGTGTCTTCAAGATGCTCTCATCCCTCTTTCTGGCATGGAGTATGATTCAAAACAGGGTCATTTTCATATTGCTGCCAACCGTTTTTGCTGGGAATGTGAGCCCGAAACCCTTGAAGGACAGCCTTATTACGCCCGTGTTGCATCGGGTCTTGCCTTCCATTATGTGAAAGAAGTTCAAAAAAAGTGCCTGGATCGTCATAATGAAAATGAACTTGTGAATCTGTTGACCATCCATAATGCGGAAGATGGCTGCATTCACCTTGTTTTTTCAGGGGGTTCGGAAATCAAACTCAAAGTGGACAAACTTTGCTGTCATCTCAAAGATGTAGATGAGCCTTATCCTACATCACATAAACCTTCTCATACCATTTAGCTTTAAAAAAACCGCACCTCATAAGAAGTGCGGCTTCATTTCTAACATTATTTTTTTGTTTCAGTCGTTGCAGGTTTAGCTTCTGCAGCAGATGAAGTTGTAGATTTTGTTGTTGCAGATGAAGAATAAGGGTTTGATAAGCACACAATAACTTGCTGTTTTGTAATAGGATCTGTACCTAAATAACCATCCTGAACTTGTCCTCCAGGTGTGGCTCCAACAGTATATTCTGAACCACTATTAATGAGTCCAACATCAGTAATTTCAGATAAAAATCCATAGGATTTTTCTAAATTATCATAGTAAAATCTATAAACTCTCGTTGGTGAATATTTCACAACACCCCCTGTCACTTTTGTTCCATTGTATGTTGCACATGAATCAGGAAAATTTGTAGATGGTGTAATAGTGTTTAAATAGGCAAGCAAAAGGGGAAGCCCAGCAAGATTAGAAGATACGGTGCTGTAAGCATTTTCAGCTTGGGAAAGAGTCGTGATATTTTTTTTAGTCTCACTCAACGTTTGATCAACAAGATTTAACACAGGATTTCCCTTAAGGTATCCCTTTTCCTTCAAAAGTTGATTTTTCTGAGTGTAAAGCTCATTTAAAGAATTTGTTGATTGTGTAACAAAGGTTTGAAGTGGATTTGCTCCGCTTGAAACGTTCTGTTCGGCGGCCTTAATTTGAGTTTGAAGTTCAGATGGAAGACCTGTTGTATCCACCGTTGCGAAAAGCGCCGTCCCTGATAGGCCAATAAGAATTGTAACAAGGGCAAGATTTTTCATTTTTATCTCCTTTTGTGTTTAGATGCTTTTATGTTATAACACAATTAGTTAAAAATTTATTTATAATTTCTAAAATGGGGATAGCGACGATGAGCCTTATGCGATTGTTTTTTTTAAGTTTTTTAATTTTAGGCTGCGTGCTGCGCACGCCGGGATTTGCTGAGCCGGTGACTTGTGCTGAAACTGAGGCTACTCCTGAACCTGTGTTTTCTGCTCAACCCGTGATTTGTGATCCCTTGCAAGAAATTTGTATAAAGATGGAAATTGCCATTGAAGATCCTATTTTAGCAAGTTTACAAGAAATGGGTATTATGGAGATGACCCTCACCCCTGCTATTGATGGCGCATGGAGTCGGACATTTCCTGTTGAAAACGGAGCGATTGAAACTTTCTCTGATAAGGCGGATCCTCTGAGCTTAAATTTTGAAGATGGTATCCTGGTGACCTATGCTACCTGTGAGGGAGATAGGGTTTATGCTTTTTGTCAAGTCCAGGAAGATTTAAAAGGAGAGTTCCCTGCGGAGATGCGTCTGAACCTGAACCCTATCTTAGGTGAGTGTAATATTGAAGTTTTTTATACCCAGTGCCCTTAAGCTCGTTTTTTGCGCTCCACTTGCAGTTGGCGAAGTTTTCGGTGAAGGGCGGACCTCTCCATTCCAATGAAAGTAGCAGTTCGGGAAATATTCCCAGCAAATTTTTGAACTTGAGCCAAAAGGTACTCCCGTTCAAAATATTCCCGCGCTTCTCGTAAGGACATGGAAAGAAAGTCAGGAGAATTTTGATTGGAAAGAGAGGCTAAGTCTTCTCCCTTCATCTCAGGCGGCAGCTCATCTGGCATGACGAGTGCATCATTTGCAGCAGGTGAGAGAATCAAAGCCCGCTCGACCACATTCCTTAATTCGTACACATTGCCGGGCCAAGAATACATTTTCATGAGAGCAAGGGTGGGTTCAGCAAATTGGCGTTTTGGAACTCCCACTTGCTTTGATAGAATTTCCACAAAATAAGTTACTAAATCGGAAAGATCCTCAAGGCGTTCCTGTAAAGGAGGCAAATGAAGGGTGATGACATTCAGGCGAAAATAGAGATCTTCCCGAAAAAAACCTTCTTCAATACACTGTTTGATGTCTTTTTGAGATCCTGCAAAGATGCGTACATCGGCGATGACCTTTTGATCGCCACCCATCCGTTTAAAGGACTGCTCATGCAGAAACCGCACCAATTTAGATTGAACATCAAGAGGAAGTTCGGTGACTTCATCTAGGTAGAGAGACCCCCCATGGGCCTGCTCAAGCATTCCTAATTTACGGGGTGCATTCTGGCTCGCTTCCTCACCAAAAAGCCTTTTTTCTAAGGAATCTTCTGAATCGGATTTACAATGTAAAATAAGAAAAGGGCCGGAGGCTCTTTTTGAAGCTTTATGAATTTCACGTGCTGCAAGTTCCTTACCCACGCCAGAGCCCCCCAACATAAGAACGCGACTATTGGTGGGAGCGACTTTCTCAATGGTTTTACGGACGGTCAAAATGGCTGAAGAACTACCAATCATTTCTATAGGTTGGGATTCATCCTTTAATTGACGATTTTCCCGACGCAAATTAGCAGCTTCAATAGCCCTTGCAATAACAAGCAGAAGTCGATCTGTCTTAAAGGGTTTTTCAATAAAATCATAGGCGCCCAGCTTAATGGCATTGACCGCTGTTTCGACGGTTCCATGGCCACTAATCATCAAAATGGGGAGGTCGGCGTTTGTTTTTTTTATGTGCTCTAAAATTTTTAATCCATCGTACTTGGGGTCACCTAACCACACATCCAGAATAAGGAGATGAGGCTGACGCAGGGAAATTTGCTCAAGGGCTTCTTCTCCTGTTGAGGCCACACGACAAATATAACCTTCATCGGTCAGTATTCCCGCAACGAGCTCCCGGATATCGGGCTCATCATCAACAATAAGAATGTCTTGGCTCATAATTGAAATTCCTTAAGTTGGGGATCGCATAAATAGAACTTGCACAAGAGCGCCTCCTTCTGGGGAATCTTTAAAAATCAAATTTCCCCCATGATCTTCTACGATTTTTTTCACAATCGCAAGCCCTAGACCTGTTCCTTTTTCGCGATAAGTAATATA
>JAIESK010000103.1 GCA_019746105.1 Alphaproteobacteria bacterium | reverse complement strand
CTTTCAATTGTTATGGCCTCAGCGCAGCTTTTAGCTGTACGAACGGGAGCAATTCCTCTATTACTATTGGACGAGGTTGTTGCCCACCTGGATGAGGCTCGAAGATCAGCATTGTTTGATGCAATTTTAAGGCTTAAAATACAGGCGTGGCTTACTGGAACAGATCCCTCCTTGTTTAAGGAAATGCAAGGAGATGCTCAGTTTTTAAGCCTTGAAAGCGCCCGTTTGGTATCGATAACATAAATGAGAGAACGAATGACTCAAGCAGATAAACCAGAATCTTCAGCAGCTCCTGAATATGGAGCGCATTCCATAAAAGTCCTTCGCGGTCTGGATGCGGTGCGCAAAAGACCGGGAATGTATATTGGAGATACGGACGATGGTTCGGGCCTTCACCATATGGTTTATGAAGTTGTGGATAATGCTATTGATGAGGCGCTTGCGGGTCACTGTGACAAAGTTGATGTGACATTAAACGCAGATGGATCGGTTTCAGTTGCGGATAACGGTCGAGGGATTCCCGTTGATATCCATCCAGAAGAAGGTGTTTCAGCGGCTGAAGTGATTATGACTCAGCTTCATGCTGGTGGTAAGTTTGACCAAGATTCCTACAAGGTTTCTGGTGGTCTTCACGGTGTGGGCGTTTCCGTTGTGAATGCGCTTTCAGAAAAACTAAAGCTTACCATCTACTCTCAAGGTAAAAAGCATTACATGAGCTTTACCCATGGGGATGCCGATGATCGTCTTGCGATAGTGGGAGAGGCTGGCGAGAAAAAAGGAACGGAAATTACCTTCCTTCCGTCCAAGGAAACCTTTACCCAAACCGTCTTTGACTTTGGCACCTTAGAGCATCGCCTGCGGGAATTGGCCTTTTTAAACTCCGGCGTGACCCTGATTTTACGAGATGAGCGTCATGAAGAGCCTAAAGAAGTTGTCATGCATTATGAAGGCGGCGTTCAAGCCTTTGTCAGCTATCTTGACCGTAGCAAAAATGCCCTTCATGCGCCTTCCATCATTATTCAAGGAGAGCGGGAAGGGATTATTGTTGATTTGGCTATGGAATGGACCGACAGCTACCATGAAACAACCCTTTGTTTTACGAACAACATCCCGCAGCGCGATGGGGGAACCCACCTTGCGGGCTTCCGGGCAGCGTTAACACGCGCCATTAATAGCTATGCCACTGAGCAAGGGAAAAAGGAAAAACTCAATTTAACCGGTGAAGACATGCGCGAAGGGCTCACTTGTGTCCTTTCGGTCAAAGTGCCTGATCCTAAGTTTTCTTCTCAAACGAAGGACAAGTTGGTTTCGTCCGAAGTCCGGACGGCCGTTGAAGGGATTGTCGGAGATAAGTTCCAGCAGTGGCTTGAAGAACACCCTGCTGAGTCTAAAAAGATTATTGAACGCATTATGGAAGCCGCCTTGGCGCGAGAAGCGGCTCGAAAAGCACGCGAGCTCACCCGCCGTAAAGGGGCGTTGGATATTGCCTCTTTGCCAGGAAAATTGGCGGACTGCTATGAAAAAGATCCTGCGAAAACAGAAATGTTCATCGTGGAGGGAGATGGTGCTGGCGGTTCCGCTAAGCAAGGTCGAAAGAGCCAATATCAAGCGATCCTTCCCTTGCGTGGTAAGGTTTTGAACGTGGAGCGAGCTCGCTTTGATAAAATGATTCATTCCGAGCAAATTGGAACCCTAATTACAGCCTTGGGAACAGGCATTGGACGGGATGATTTCAATATTGAAAAACTACGTTACCACAAGATCATTCTGATGACAGACGCTGACGTGGATGGAAGTCACATTCGCACTCTTCTCTTGACCTTCTTTTATCGCCAAATGCCTGAAATTATTGAAAAAGGCTATCTTTATGTGGCACGGCCACCTCTTTTTAAAGCGACGCGTGGCAAGTCTATTTTGTATCTTAAGGATGCAAAGGCTCTTGACAATTATCTGATCGAAGGAGGTCTTGAAGGAGCTATTTTGACCCTTGCAAATGGATCTCAAGTCGGCGGGGCTGATTTGCGCCGTATTGTGGATATCTGTTCCGAGGTGCATCATTTTCTCGAAGTTCCCTCGCGACAAATTGGAGCTCCCTTTATCCTTGAGCAGGCGGCTATTGCCGGCATCTTGAATGTGGAGACCTATGAGAGTCAAAGCGCTCAACATGCCCAAAAATTGGCAGAACGCTTAAACCTTATTGCTAAGGAAGGTCAGAAGTCCTGGCAGGGTGAAGTGGATGAAGCCCATACTCTCTGTGTCAAACGGACTCTTCAAGGCGTTGAAGAGAACTACAAAATCCGTCTTTCCCTTTTGGCAACAGCTGAAGTGCGTCAATTAGAGCGCTTACAGACGATCCTTGAAGAAACCTTTACGGGCATTCCTGTTTTAAAAATTAAGGACGAATCTATCCCCATTATGGGCCCCCTTTCCTTGCTTGAATTTGTTTTAGAGCGAGGCCGTAAAGGGTTTAGTATCCAGCGATATAAAGGACTAGGGGAAATGAACCCTGAGCAATTGTGGGAGACAACTTTAGATCCTGAAGTCCGCACTCTTTTGCAAGTTCGCATTGAACATCTTGATGAAGCTTCCGAAATCTTCTCAACCCTGATGGGCGATATTGTTGAACCTCGCCGAGAGTTTATTCAAGACAACGCCCTTAGCGTGCGGAATTTGGATATTTAAAGGGGAACTGCGAAATCCATTTCTCTCCTTTATCCTCATGGTGGTGAGGATAGAGAAAACAAAAGGGATCCCGCTGAAGGGCAGCGGGACGTCAAACAAGTTGAAAAGCCACACACAACATTGACGCCCCGCGGTTTAACCTCGGGGTCCATATAACATTGCAAAGGCATCAGTAAATATTGAGGCTTTATGTCATTATCTTCAGTCAGCTTTTTTTGAAGTTTTTTTACATTTTTACTCTTTAATTAAACTCAAACATGCTTATGTTATTTTATGTAGTAATAAAAAATATATGTTAATTTTTTTTAAAGGAGATCTATAATGATCAATATACGTAAAATAGTTTTGCTTTCTGCCTTGCTTATGTCTGCATCCTCTATCACCGCTCCTACATATGCGATGAATGATGATGAACAATATGTTTCAGCTCAAAGATTTATATATGGTGGGATACCCCATGAACTAACTCCGGATGTGATTTCAGAAATTAGACAATATGGAAGTTTTTTGACCGCTGAAAAAGAATATGTATTGCAAAATCATAGTGAATTGGAAAAATTCCTAAATTACTTAAATTTAATCCCATATAAATATTCACCTTCTTCACCTTTTTCACCTTATTCACCTTATTTTCATGGCCCTTACACGGGTCCAAAAGGGCTGTGTTATTTAATTCAGAAAGAATCTGCTTCTCGATATAATCCTAATTATGATTCAGCGAGACCAGAGGAAACGGGACCCGAGTGGATTGAAGGGGAAATCGAGGAGCTTTCTGTATTAACTTTTAAGGAACAGCTGCACCAGCAAAGCCATTAGCTGTTGCTTCTAAAGTTGAGGAACAAGAGAGTGGATCTGGCGCTGTAAGTAGCGTACAGGCTTCATTGTCTAGTGATTCATCTTCTGAAGGTGCTGTAAAGGCTATGATCATCAGGTCTTTAACCGAAACTTATAAGTCTGATCCAGAAGCTTTAGGAAAAGCCATGGCGGCCTTTTTGACAAACCTAAAATAAACTATATCTATTCGTATTGTTTAACTTGAAAATGGTGGCCTATTTTGCCACCATTTTTTTGAAGTTTTTGGTGATATTGACAGATTAATATAAAAAGGGTTAATAAGCTCAGAATATGGTCTAATGAGGTATAAAATGGTAATTTTAAGATCAGTCTTAGTTTTAATAGCAATGGGTATTTCGTATGGCACAGCTTATGCTGGCAGTAAAAAACTTGCGGAAGAACTGGTTGCTTTGGAATCAACACGTTATGCAAAAGATATGTTAGTTAATGCATTTAAAAAATCGATGGAGACTTGTGATCAGTCCACTTTTGGTCGATTAACTGAAGGTAAAAAGATAGCCCCCGAAGACCTTGTGAAAGTAACGCATTATAGAGAGTTGTATAAACAAAAGATGGCTGAAACATGTGAAGAAATTGGGTCGAGCTATATGAAAAAACTAGAAGCAACCACGATTGAATTTTATGCTCAAAATTTCACGGATCAGGAATTAAAGCAAATGATAGCTTATCGAAAATTACCTGTTCAGAAGAAGTTAAAAAATTTATGCTCAGAGATGTCTAACATTGGTGTCCAAGTAGTCCAAAACATGGCAAAAGAATTCGAAGAAAAATTTATCAAAAAAGTCATAGAAATAGAGCCAAATGCAGACGAGGAAATGAAACGTTTGACAGATAAAATAATGCAGGAGAATGCAGAGCCTGCTCAATAAAGGTGTTATCAGTTCTTAACACCTGACGTTTTTTTATTGTTAAACCAACATCGTAAAATGTCCCCCTTAAGTATAACCATTTTTAGTGGAAAAAATGATTGGATTCCCGGTTCCCCACTTTCGCAGGGACGGGAATGACAATTAAGAGTATTTAAATATGGTGTCTTCAAGTACAATGAGGATATAGGTTCTACTAAGCACCAAACCTTGACAAAATCCCTTATTAAAGCTGTACTCCTTTAAGATTTAAGCTGTGGATAAGACATGACGCAAGAAACCCTGATTCTCGTTGATGAAAATGATACTCCTTGTGGGACCCAAGAAAAGCTGGCAGCGCACCTGTTGCCCCAGCGCCATCGTGCCTTTTCTGTCTTTATTTTTAACCATCACGGAGAAACGCTGATTCAGCGGCGCGCCCTTGGTAAATACCACTCCCCAGGGCTTTGGGCGAATAGTTGTTGCGGTCACCCACGCCCTGGAGAGGATGTCAAAGAGGCGGCACAGCGCCGGCTTATGGAAGAGCTGGGTTTTACCTGCGATCTCACCCCCCTTACTAAGGTTTGCTATACCTTGAAGCTTGAAAAGGATCTGTGGGAGTTAGAATTTACCCACGTTTTTAAAGGACACTATCAAGGCAATTTTACCCCCACTCCAGAGGAAGTCATGGAGATCCAGTGGGTGAGCCCAGAAAACCTTCGAGAGGATGTGCTGCGCCATCCTAGTGCGTATGCACGGTGGTTTAGACTATACATCTTAAAGCATTATGACGTTCTCTTCTTAAGCAAGGAACGTGCTGCGTGAGCCTTTCTATAAACCCTGAAGATCGCCTTGGCGTTGAAAGCGAAAAACCTCCTAAAAAGACCAAGAAAGGGGCTCGTCTGCCGAAACCTCCGCGGCCTCCTAAAAACAAAAGAAAACTATGGCCCTGGCTTTTGAAGTGGAGCTGTATCCTGATGATTTGGGGCCTCTTTGTGGGGGGCTGCGTTACCTTATGGTATAGCTATGATCTGCCGGATATTACAAAGCTTCAACAAACGGAGCGTCGCCCTAGCATTACGGTTCTCGCAAAAGATGGCACAAAACTGGCCACCTATGGGGACTTGCATGGACAGATGGTGGATCTTAAAAAATTGCCGCCCTATGTGGTGCAGGCGCTTCTCTCTATTGAAGATCGGCGCTTTTATTCTCACTTTGGGGTGGATGTGTTGGGACTTTTGCGCGCCATATGGGTCAATTATCGGGCAGGCCATGTGGTGCAGGGAGGAAGTACCATCACCCAACAGCTGGCTAAAAATTTTCTTCAGTCCGAAAAACTCTATGGGGTTAATGACCGCTCCCTGCGGCGAAAAGTTCAAGAAGCCCTTTTAGCCCTGTGGCTTGAGCGAAACTTTTCCAAAGATCAAATCCTGACCATGTATTTGAACCGGGTATATCTGGGCTCAGGGACCTTTGGTCTTGCGGCAGCAGCCCAACATTATTTTGGAAAGCGACCCCAAGATCTCAGTCTTTATGAAGCGGCCGTGATTATGGGACTTTTAAAGGCGCCTTCCAAATATTCCCCTTCAACTAATCCAGATTTAGCGGATCAGCGCGCTGCCCAAGTTTTGGAGAACATGCAGGCTGAAGGCTTTATTACGGAAGATGTTAAGGATGCATCCCTTGCAATGGCATCAACAACTTCAGAAACCTTTCGCGGGTCTGCCATTCGTTATTTTACGGATTGGATAGTGGATATCCTGCCCACAGTTGTGGATGTGGACGATAAGGATGTGATCGTCACGACAACCCTGGATCCCCAATTGCAATCTTTGGCAGAAGCCAAGGTTCAGCAAGTGATGGAGGAAAAGGGTGACAAAGCCAAGGTCAGTCAAAT
>JAIESK010000085.1 GCA_019746105.1 Alphaproteobacteria bacterium | reverse complement strand
TTGGACTTTAAATTAGAGGTGAAGGAAAATGAAAACCTACTCAATGAAAGCCAGTGAGATTGATAAGAAGTGGTACGTTATTGATGCCACGGATCTTGTGTTAGGACGCTTAGCTTCTGTTGTTGCAAACTATTTGCGTGGCAAGCATAAGCCAACTTTCACCCCTCACATGGATTGCGGCGATAATATTATTATTGTGAATGCAGAAAAAGTACGCCTTACGGGCAATAAGCTTAAGGATAAAAAGTTTTATTGGCACACGGGCCACCCTGGTGGAATCAAAGAAAGAACAATGAGTCAGCTTTTAGAAGGAAAATATCCTGAGCGCGTTGTTTTCAAGGCCGTTGAACGTATGATCACCCGCGGTCCTTTAGGACGCAAGCAAATGGGTGCTTTAAAGATTTATGCTGGCCCCGCCCATCCTCATGAGGCACAAACTCCTCAGCCCTTGGATGTAGCTTCAATGAACCCTAAAAACAAAAGGAGTGACTAACCATGGATAAAGTCAGTCTTGAAACGCTAAAGTCTGCTGTATCCGAAAAAGCAGCAGCTGTAACGGGGGGTACTCCTTCAAAGGACACTCCTCTTCCTGAGCCAAAAATTGATGCTCAAGGAAGATCCTATGCGACCGGTAAAAGAAAAGACGCCATTGCTCGCGTATGGATTAAACCTGGCAAAGGAAAAATCAAAGTGAACAATCGTGAAGATACAGTTTACTTTGCGCGTCCCGTTTTGCGTATGTTGATCAACCAACCCTTTGTGACTGCAAATCGCCAAGAACAATATGATGTGATTTGTACCGTTTCCGGAGGGGGCCTTTCTGGCCAAGCCGGTGCTGTTCGTCATGGTATCAGCAAAGCTTTGACACTTTATGAGCCTGCCTTAAGAACTATCTTAAAGAAAGAAGGGTTCCTTACAAGAGACGCTCGTGTTGTTGAACGTAAAAAGTACGGCCACAAAAAAGCCCGTCGGAGCTTCCAGTTCTCCAAACGTTAAACTTTACTTCTTTGAAAAAGGGGGCTTCGGCCCTCTTTTTTTTGAAAAAAACTCTTTATATCACTCGAATTCGTAGGTAGACTACGAATATGAGTGGTGTAAAAAGAAATCTTGCGAATAAAGCATCTAAATTGCTAGAGCTCTTTCCTGTCGTAGCGATTTTAGGAGCACGGCAAGTTGGGAAAACCACCTTAGCGAGAAATTTGGTTTCAGACTGGAAATATCTAGATCTAGAAGATCCAGATGACTTTGATTTAATAACGCGCAATCCAAAACTCTTTTTTAGACAATATCCCCATCATGTTATCATTGATGAAGCACAAATATATCCTGAGTTATTTCCTATATTAAGAGGTATTGTTGACCTTTATCGATCTGAAAAGGGAAGATTTATTATTACAGGATCTAGCAGCCCTGAACTTCTATCCCAAATTTCAGAAACACTGGCAGGTAGGATCGGATTAATTGAGTTAGGAACTCTAAAGGCCAATGAATACTACCAAAAACCTTTGAGCCCTTTTTATGAATTATTTGCTGAAAAATTAAGCATCCAAAATCTCATTTCAGGAATAGCCCCTCTTTCAAACTCAGAAATGCAGCTACTATGGTTTAAGGGGGGGTATCCAGAGCCTCTTTTAGAAGGCAATCCCCTTTTTTATCAACAATGGATGGAAAACTATCGTAATACATACATTAACAGAGATGTAGCAAGGTTATTTCCACGTCTTAATACAGTTGCCTATCGGCGCTTTTTAACAACTCTTTCTAAATTATCTGGAACGGTTATTAATAAGAATGACCTTGCACGAGCCATCGAAGTCTCGGAAGGAACGATAAGGGAATATATAACAATTGTCGAAGGAACTTATTTATGGAGATCCTTGCCAAGTTTTGAAAGAAACATTGTTAAATCCGTTATCAAAATGCCGAAAGGCTATATTCGTGATACAGGGTTACTTCATTATCTCACACGAATCGGGACTTTTGAAGAATTATTCGAAGATACTTTAATTGGCTCTTCTTTTGAAACCTTCGTTATTGAAGAGATTATCAAAGGACTACAGGCAACATTTGTAACAAATTGGTATTCCTACTATTACCGAACAAGAAACGGGGCAGAGATCGACCTTATTTTAGATGGTCCTTTCGGCCTTTTACCTATAGAAATAAAGTATGGAGCGTCCGTAAGACTTAAGCAATTAACAGCCCTTACGCAATTTATTGAAGAACACGATCTCCCCTTAGGAATTGTCATTAATCAGAGTGAGTCAATTGAATGGATAACACCTAAAATAGTTCAAATCCCCGTGGGTTGGATTTAAAGGCATACACTAAGTTCTAAGTTGAAATACAAAACATTCTCCTAGAAATCCCCACTCTCCTATTATATGGTGAATAACCTTAATAAAAAAAATGGATACTCGTTTCATGAGTTCAGCACAATCCTCGCGGCTTCTTTTACCCATTTTATGTCTGCTCATGGCCTTAGGCTTTTTTTCAACGGCAATCTATCTTCCTTCTTTCCCAGCTATCGGAGAAGCGCTTCATGCGAGCCGCGAACAGGTTCAACAAACTCTTGCTCTTTTCTTTTTAGGATCGGCTATGGGGAGTTTAATCCTTGGCCCCCTTGCAGATCGTGTGGGACGGCTTGTGGTTGCTAAGGGGGGAATCATTCTTTTTACTCTTATGAGTTTTTGGTGTGCTGAGTCACATGATATTTTTAACCTTCAAATCGGTCGTTTTTTTCAAGGATTTGCAGCAGGGTCCGGCCCGCTGGTTGTGCGCGCCATGGGCCGTGATCTTTATGAGGGCGCTGATTTAACACGCTTTTCAGCTACAACAATGATGGTAGCCTCTTTTTCACCTGCCATTGCCCCTACTTTGGGAGGATTTCTTCAATCTGCTTTTGGCTGGCAATATAACTTTTATTTTTTAATGGGCTTTGGGATAATTATTGCTGTAATGGTTTGGAAATGGCTTCCTGAAACAAAATCTTTGTCAGAAGAAAAAATACCTCTTTCTTCAATTCTTAAGAATTATGCTACGTTATTTAAAGATCCTTCATATATTCTTTTTTGTTTTGTTATCGGCCTGCAAATGGGGGCGCTTTTTTGCTATGTTACTTTTTCGCCCTATCTTTTCATCAAGTACTTTAACTTTAGCCCTGAAGAGTATGGTGCTTTAGGGATTGTCGGTGCTTTTGGTAATATTTCGGGATTTAACTTTGCGCGATACCTGGCGCACCGCATTCAATTTCATCAAGGAATCCTTATGGGAAGTTTCTTATGTGTGTGTTTAAGTGTAATCCTTCTAGGAATCTGCCTTTTATTTTCCGCCACTGCATGGATTATAATTCTTTTTAGCGCTGGGTTTTATGCTGCCTCTGCTCTAGCTGTCGTTAATGCATCGGCGGCTGCCATGAATTTATTTCCTAAAATTGCAGGTGTAGCCGCCGCCATGGTGGGATCTATTCAAATTGGATCAGGATTTATAGGAAGTATTCTTGCAAGCTTTCTTCCAGCAACACCTCTTATTCTCGCCATTGTTTTAACATGCATAACGTTCTTAAGTTTGGTGGCAAGCTTAATTATCGCAAGGAAAAGGTGGCTGGGGCGGTAGGAATCGAACCTACGAATGGCGGTACCAAAAACCGCTGCCTTACCGCTTGGCTACGCCCCAAGAGAAGTTGTGTGTAACATAAAAATAATTAACAACAATTGCAACTGTTAGTTCACCATTCAAAAAAGAATCTTAAAATTGACCTTTTTTGATGAGAAGGTTATTCTTGGCTCTTTAAAATAAGGATCTCCTAAAATGAAATTCGAGATGGTCAAAAAAATTTTATCAGCATGCCTTTGCCTGCTTTTCTTGGTCTCCTGTAGTGAGAAAAAGGAAGATGGGGCTGTAAAGCCTCTTGTTGTTATTACCTCTCCTGATAATCCCCCTTACGAATTTAAGGATACAACCCAGAGTGGAGATAAGGTGATTGGCTTTGATATGGATGTGATCCATAAATTGGGCGAACGTTTAGGTCGTCCCGTAAAAGTTGTTGAAGCTGACTTTTCTTCTCTTATTCCTTCTCTTCAATCGGGTCGAGCAGATATGGCGATTGCTGAGCTCTCTCCAACAGAAGAAAGGCGTAAAAGCGTAGATTTTTCAAACCCTTATTATAATAATAAATCTGAGCTCCTTGTCTTGGAAACATCTTCTCTGATTTCAGAAAAAGATTTAGAAGGACAAAAATTAGGGGTGCAGTTGGGAAGTTCCAATGAAGTAATTGGTCGGAAGTTGATTGAGAGTGTTCCTGGTTTGACCCTTGTTGCTTTAAATAAAGTGGGAGATCTTGTTCAAGAACTTAAGAATGGGAGAATTCAAGCGGCCCTTATTGGGAGCGCAGTGGCTCACAAAATTGCAAAATCGACTCCTGGATTTAAAGTTGTTTCTGTAGACGTCTCCACTGGGGAAATCGCTATTGCTTTTCCTAAAGGATCCTCCCTTGTGGCTCCTGTCAATGAAGCCCTTAAAGAAATGCAAGGTGATATTAAAAATATTGAAGCAAAATGGATAACTCAGTAATGTTTTTAGACTTTGAACGTGTATGGCCTTCAGTCCCTTATATTATTGAAGGTGTTCAAGTTACCCTTGCTTACACAGGCGTTTCATTATTTTTGGGTTTTTTGTGGGGCACACTTCTTGCCCTCTTTAAAGTCAGCCATATTAAAATTCTGAAATGGTTTTCCAGTTTTTATACCTCAGTTTTTCGTGGCACACCTTTATTGCTTCAACTTATGTTAATTTACCATGCTATACCTCAACTTACAGGATATACCATTTCCATTTGGGAAGCAGGTATTTTGACATTTACCCTGAATTCAGGGGCTTACATCTCTGAACATATTCGAGGGGGCATTAATGCTGTTGATAAGGGGCAGATGGAAGCTGCCCTTTCCTTGGGCATTTCTTATCCCTTTGCTATGAAGGATATTATCTTACCTCAAGCTGTACGAATGATTCTTCCTTCCCTTGTGAGTGAATCTATTGATTTGCTTAAAGAATCAACCCTTATCTCCGTAATAGGAGGCGCTGATATCTTGCGGCGAGCCAACATTGTTGCAAGTGAGAAATACCTTTATTTTGAACCCCTGTTAATCGCTGGTGGTATATACTATGTACTTGTGATGATCCTCACCCTGGGGGCACACATTTTGGAAAAGAAGTTAAAAACGTCATGATCTTATTGGAAAAAATTCATAAAACATTTGGCTCTTTTGAAGTTCTAAAGGGTATTTCTGGACGCATTCCGCGAGGTGAAGTCTTAGCCATTATTGGCCCTTCTGGTTCGGGAAAATCTACCCTTTTAAGATCCATGAACCTTTTAGAAGTTCCCACATCAGGCAAGATTTTTGTCGATAATATTTGTATTAACGACAAGGGGGCAAACATTGGGAAACTGCGCACAAAAGTGGGGATGGTGTTCCAACAGTTTAACCTCTTCCCTCACATGACTACTCTTGAGAATGTCATTTATGCGCCGCTAAAAGTTAAAAAAATGGCGCGCAAAGACGCGGAAATCTTAGGGAAAAAGCTTTTAGAAAAGGTAGGTCTTAAGGATAAAACTCAAACCTATCCTCCGAATCTTTCGGGGGGTCAAAAGCAACGAGCCGCCATTGCGCGAGCACTTGCCATGGAGCCGGAAGTCATTCTCTTTGATGAGCCTACCTCTGCTCTTGATCCAGAAATGGTCAAGGAGGTTCTTGAAGTTATTAAAAATCTTGCTCACACAGGCATTACCATGGTGATTGTCACCCATGAAATGGGCTTTGCTCGGGAAATCGCCGACCGCATCTGGTTTTTGGATGAAGGCCATTTAGTTGAAGATTCTATGAGTCAAAAGTTCTTCAAATCCCCTAAAACAAAACGAGCAAAAGCATTTCTTGAGAAGGTGTTGTGATCGTCTTTACAAAATATGTTTTGGATCAAAAGAACGATAGAATTTAGGCAATTTTCCAAATTATTGTTACATAGGTTTATCCGGACATTTTTTATCTTCTGTAGTCCTCTGTTAAAAAGGCGATTTTAAGTTTGAATGAAGAAGATATAAGTGCTGAGCAGAGAAATTCTTCCCCAAG
>JAIESK010000071.1 GCA_019746105.1 Alphaproteobacteria bacterium | reverse complement strand
GAGAAATGAAGCAATATGGAAGATTCAATTCGTTGACTCTTTAGATAAACATAGCCATATCCTACCCCTGCAAGGGTCGCAAGAGTCATATAAATAGGGCCCCCTGCATGGTGGTAAAGACCAAAAAGAATTGATGCAGTGCCGAGAGAAATCCATTTTCCCCAAGAGAATGAGTTCAGAAATCGGCCAAGCTGATTTTGAATAAATCCCCGAAAGAAAATTTCTTCTGACGCACACACCAAAAGGAGATTTGCAGGTATCCACCACCATAAAATGGCGGGTGCCTTGAAATCCAAATGGATATAATGAGCCCAGAAAGCGCTTCCTAACAAAATAAAACTGACGCCCAAAAAAGGAAGAGGGAGAACTCGAAATGTCTCTTTCCAGTCCTTAAAATTTTTATTAAGAGGATGACCTGCCATAATCAGCATAAGAGCCACCAAGACTTTGTCCGCGTTTAAGTAAAACTGATATGCTTTTGAATCTACACTGAGATGAATATTCTTTGCTAAAATAAAGTTTTGAAATCCGGGGACCATATGCTCATAAAAAAGAAACCCTAAGAGAATCACCAATAAGAAAAATCCTTGTTTTATCCAAAGGCTTCCCTCAAATTTATAATAAGAAAAAATGAGAACTCCCATAAAAATAAGACTTATCACACCTAACGGCTGAATGTGTGTAAGCCAAATCCCAAGTCCGACTGCGCCAAGTGCAATGATAGCTGTAACTTGCTTTTTCGAAATCCAGCATGATGCCATTGCCCCAGTCAAAAGCAAAAAGTATAGGAAATGGGGAAGATCCATCAACGAAGTTGTTGCGATAAATTCCATATTTCTCCCTCATTTTATTCTTTCAAAAACACCTTACCTCACCAAAACATTCAAATCTATTCTTTTTAAGAGAAAAGTGTGAAACTTATAGAGTAAGAATTATAGATCCCTATACAGGAATATAAACTTTAAGATTGCAGAGATTACCAAGATACGTCATGATGTGCCGGTCTTAAAAATCGTCGAGAGGCAAGAAAATGGGAACACCCTTGAATTACAAACCAAGCGAAAATGAACCTTATATGAATAAGGCGCAGTTAGACTACTTTCGGGAAAAACTCCTGAAATGGCGTGAGGATCTGCAAAAAGAATCCGTTGAAACCTTGCATCACATGCAAGAAGAATCCCTGAATGAGCCAGATGTGAATGACAGGGCGTCCTCAGAAACTGATCGTTCTTTAGAGCTTCGTACTCGTGATCGTGAGCGTAAATTAATTTTCAAAATTAATGAAGCGTTGGAGCGCATTGAAGAGGGAACTTATGGGTTTTGTGAAGAGACGGGTGTTCCTATCGGCATTGCACGTCTTGAAGCACGTCCTATCGCTACATTATGCTTGGAAGCTCAAGAATTACACGAGCGGATGGAAAAAACCCATCGGGAAGAGTAAGCCTTTCTTTAAAGACCGGTTTTGGAAAGGACTTCTTTTTGTCTTTTTGTAAAAGATTCTTTGGAAAAGCCTTGGACGAGCTCTTCAAAAAGCACATGCCAATTGAGTTGAGCTCGAAGATGCATAAAAACGGATCCAAGGCCCACAGCGGCTCGGTCCATAAACACAAATTCACGGGGAGGCTTAACACCTCCCTTACGCTTTAAAGCTTGAAAAACAGCACCTGCTACCTCTCGTCCGCGAACGCCTGAGTAGGTTTCATCAATAGGGCGCACTCTGTTGTCCAGCAAGGGCTCATATAAAAAACGGGCCCACATGTTGAGGACCTCAATCAACTCCTTATCAATTTTCGTAAAACCCCAGGTTTTATAGGCATGAACGGCCAGCTCTTCATCACCAGTTTGAAGAGATTTATAAAGATCTAAAACACCTTCAATAAGAGAAGGATTAAAAATACGGACGCACCCAAAATCAAGAAGATTTAATTTGCCTTCACGGCTCCAAGAATAATTACCGAGGTGAGGATCGCCATGCAAAACACCATAAGTATAGAGAGGGTAATACCAAGATTTGAACAGAGCTGTTGAGATCTCGTTGCGAAGCTCTTGAGGAGTATCCCTAAAAGTGAGGAGTTTTTCTCCCTGAAGCCAGGTCATGGTTAAGAGTCTTGTCGTTGTTAATTTGTCAAAAACGTCAGGAATGGCAACAAAAGACGCGTCTTTTAAAATCTCAGAAAAAAGCTTTATATGCTTGGCTTCAAGGAGATAATCCAGCTCTTCTCGGAGGTGCTCACGAATTTCAGTTTGAAGGTTTTCCGTATCCAGGGCACCACTGTAGATTTCAAAGGATTTTAAGATGAATTTAAGTTGGTTAAGATCTGCCTCTACTGCTGATCCCATCTCAGGATATTGCAACTTACAAGCCAAAGGGATCCCTTTCAAATCAAGAGCTCGATGGACTTGACCAAGAGATGCGGCCGCAGCTGCAGTGGGCTCAAACTCAAGAAAATTACTTCTCCAATCCACTCCTAGTTCAGCTTGCATGCGCCGCTTGACAAAAGGCCATCCCATAGGAGGAGCGTTGGATTGTAATTCAAGGAAAGCTGCCGCATATTCAGGAGGGAGCATATCCGGGACGGTGGCCAAGATTTGAGCGATTTTCATCAAGGGTCCTTTGAGGTGGCCCAGAGTTACTTTTAAGTCCTCCGCATGTTGTGGCGCATCAATGGAAACTCCTAAGTAGCGATCGCCTAAGAGACGAGCCATAAGTCCCCCAACAGCTGTGCTGACGTTGGTATAGCGTTTAAGGCGCCCTGTAAGAGAATCTTCAC
Organism: Alphaproteobacteria bacterium; assembly: GCA_019746105.1. Taxonomy (GTDB): domain Bacteria; phylum Pseudomonadota; class Alphaproteobacteria; order UBA9655; family UBA9655; genus UBA9655. The sequence continues at coordinate 3,283 of JAIESK010000071.1, read as the reverse complement.
TCATGGGATTTAGGAGGCTTCAATGGTTGCAATACGCAAGATATTTGTCGTTCCAGAAACACGAAAAGGAACTCCTGCCGTGACAACAATAAGATCCTCTAGTTTTGCAAACTGTTCCTTTTTTGCCATGCGACACGCACTTTCAACAGCTTCTGAAAAGCTTTTAACATCATTACTTATTACCGCATGAACTCCCCAAACAAGGGAAAGCTTGCGAGCTGTTAATCGTTCTGGGGTAATGGCGAGAATGGGGACCTCGGGCCGTTCTCGAGCCGCTCTAAAAGTTGTTCCCCCTTTGCTTGTGAAGGTAACAATGGCAGCAGCTTTAATAGTATGAGCTACTTGACGCGCAGCTGCTGTGATGGCATCGGAGGTTGTGGCTTCTGGTTCTGGTAGGCTGGTTTCCTGCATTTTTCGGTAAAAAGGATCGTGCTCTACATGGGTGATGATGCGGTCCATGATAGCAACAGATTCAAGAGGATAATCTCCGGAAGCTGATTCAGCTGAAAGCATGACTGCATCAGCACTATCATAAATAGCTGTTGCAACGTCTGAGGCTTCAGCCCGAGTAGGAGTAGGGTGCTTGATCATAGAATCAAGCATTTGGGTTGCTACAGCAACAGGCTTTCCGGCTTTCCGACAGGTACGTACAATGCGCTTTTGAATGCTAGGAACTTCTTCGGGCAACATTTCTACGCCTAAATCTCCACGAGCTACCATAATAGCATCAGAAAGGTGCACAATCTCATTTAAATGATCGATAGCTGAAGGCTTTTCAAGTTTAGAAATAATGCCCGCCTTCTCACCGATAATCTCTCTGGCCTCAATAACATCTTTGGGATGTTGGACAAAGGAAAGAGCCACCCAATCTACACCTAGTTTTAAGCCAAAAGCAAGGTCTTCTCTGTCCTTTTCAGTCATGGCAGAAATGGGAAGAGTGACGGAGGGAACATTTACGCCTTTTCTTTCGGAAAGAGGGCCGCCAATAATAACCCTTGTTTCGATTTTATCTGAGGTATTTTTTAAGACCTGCAGACGAATCTTTCCATCATCAAGAAGGAGGAGGGCGTCCTTTTTGATGGCTTTGAAGATTTCGGGATGAGGTAAAAAGACTCGCTTGTCATCTCCGGGAGTAGAATCTTGGTCCAAGGTAAAGATTGTATTTTCGTGTAGAAAAATGGGCTCACGAAAGCTTCCGATGCGGAGTTTAGGACCTTGTAGATCCATCAGAATACCAATGGGTCGATTCAGCTTTTTTTCAAGATCACGAATGATGTTATAGCGCTTGGCATGGTCTTCGTGACTACCATGAGAAAAGTTAAGACGAAACACATCTACGCCTGTGAGAAAAAGTTGTTCAATCATTTCCGCAGAGGAACTGGCTGGACCTAAAGTGGCGATAATTTTTGCGCAACGTTGACGTCGCATGATACTAACTCCTTTTAAACGCGAATTATCCTTCCTTTTGATGGAATCGTAAATCCCTAATATATTAATTCTCTAATTGCCAAATGATTAAAATTCCTTTTATAAATGAGTATGAATTTTTACATGAAGGAGTAGATCATGAGTCAAGTTGGAGGCGTTTCCTCAGCACAATTAAAGTCATTTATTGAGAGAATTGAGCGTCTTGAAGAAGAGAAGGCGGCTGTTGCTGAGCAAATTCGAGAGGTTTTTGGGGAAGCCAAGGGTATGGGCTTTGATATCAAAATTATAAGACAAGTAATTAAAATTCGTAAGATGGAAACTCAAGAGCGGCTTGAGCAAGAAGAGCTTTTAGATCTTTATCTGAGTGCCTTGGGTATGGGCGCAACCCCTCCGAGTGAAGCGGAACTTGCTGCAGCCTAAGTTTTTTTCTTAGGTTTTTCCTTTTCTTTTAACCATTCTGTTGCAGCTTTTCCTGACATGGAACGTCCCATATAATAGCCTTGACCGATATCGCAGCCCCATTTGGCCAAAAGGTCATATTGGTTGCGAGTTTCAATGCCTTCTGCAACCACTTCAAGGTTTAATTCATGGGCAAGAGAAATTGCATTTTTAACGATGGCCTCAGCCGCAGGATTATGGGAGATGGACTGTACAAAAAGCTTATCAATTTTGATGGCATTAATGGGGAGCTCAAATAAATATTGCTGAGAAGCTTGACCGGTTCCAAAATCGTCGATAGCGACTCTTAGCCCCAACTCCCGTAAACGTGTCACTGCTTCCGTAATCATCGAAACACTTGAGGCAACAGCTGTTTCCGTGACCTCAATTTCTAAAAAATGAGGGGAAAACTTTTTCTTTTCAAGTTGCTCTATTAACATAGGAAAAAGCAGAGGATCATGAAAATTCATGACAGAAAAATTGATGCTTACAGTCACCAAAAGTCCTTGCTTGTTCCACGCCTCCATCTGATCAAAACTTGTTTTAATAACCCACTTTGTAAAAGGGTTGATCAAAAGGGTTTCTTCAATGAGAGGAATAAATTCCATGGGGTTAATGGAGCCTAATAAAGGATCCGTCCAGCGTACAAGCGCTTCAAAACCCATGACTTTGCCTGTTTTAAGGTAAATTTTGGGTTGGTATTCAAGAATAAAAGAATTTGTTTCGAGGGCTGATTTTGCTTGGTGAAGAATCATCAAATTGCGTTCAGAAGAAGTTATAATGTTTTTATTAAAATGACTAATGAGTCCCCTATCTTTTTCTGAAGAATTGATAGCAATTAAGGCTTTTCGGGTAAGTTGCATTAAATTTGTGTCATCATCGGGAAAGCGGGAAACACCAAAGCGCATTTCAATAAAAAGAGGAATCGAATTGACTTCATAGGAAAATTCAAAGAAAGACTCACACCTTTTTAAAACATCCATGTAGTTACTTTCTTCAGGGATAAGAAGGGCAAAACGGTTGCTTTGAAGGCGACCTAAGATAGCGTCATTTCCAATGACTTCTTTTAAACGTTTTACCATTTGTGTGATCAGAGTGTTTGCACTTTCGGCACCCACAGCCGTATCAATTTCTTGCATGCGAAAGAGCTCAATAACAACCACAACAAGAGGACGCTTAGAGGTATGAGTTAGCTCTGTAAAAATTTTAGTAAGCCCATTAAGATTGGGAAGGCTTGTGTTAGGATCGGTGATATTTTTAATTTCAAGCTCTTTAATATAGGCTTTAAAAATTGAAGATCCAATGCCTGCAATCGCCCCAATAAGGCTAAACATGGCTAAACGGAGGAACCAAGAGGAAAAGGGCTGTGCTGATTCATAGGCATAGCTGGACGTTATATAAGGGCTCAAAAGAAGGC
>JAIESK010000082.1 GCA_019746105.1 Alphaproteobacteria bacterium | reverse complement strand
CTTGCAATTATTTTATCAAAATCTACTCGATTCCTCTAGGATTTTCCTCGTGTCCAGAACTTTTTAACGGGCGACTTGTTATTCTCTCGTTAAAAATATAACGAATACTGTTAAAAATGAGTTAATTTATGCTAACCCTTTACTCTCCCCAGCCAATCTTCAATGATTTGAATTTGGTTAGGTGTCATTAGGGATGGAGAGTGACCACAGCCGGGAATGGTGACAAAGTCGGCATGGGGCTGAATATACTTCATTTTTGCTGCAATCTCGGGCTCTAAGAAATCTGAATCCTCTCCGCGAAGAACAAGAATGGGGCATTTTATAGCTTGCCAGTAGGCCTCTAAATGAAGGTTGGAAGTAGATTGACTTAGGTTTTTTGCAATGGCCGGATCATAGGCCAGGCGAAAATCACCCTTATCATCGTGTAGTATTCCATGTTGGGTGAGATGATCCCAATGTTCAGAGCTGTCGATACCAAGAGGCATCAATACGGATTGAAAGTATTTTTTCGCATCATGGAGACTCAGAAATTTATTGTCATTGCTCGCAAAAGTGAGAATTCGCTGCAAAGGAAGGCTAGGAACAATCATCCCCACATCATTAAGAATAAGGCTTTTAATAGGGCTACTGGGTTGAGCGGCTAGCATTATGCCAAGGATGCCGCCTAGGCATGTCCCCACCCAATGAACTTTTTGGGTGCCAATGCGCGCTAATAAGTTTACCATGTCATTCAGATATTGAGAAAAAGTATAAATCTCAGGATTTTCAAGATAATCGCTAGCACCTGAACCCAGAAGATCAGGGCAGACAATGCGATAGCTCTTTTCAAGAGCCCGCGCCAGATAGTCAAAATCGTGGCAATTGCGGCTTAAAGCATGCACGCAAACAACCGCATCTTCATGAGTCGAATGCCCCCATTCTAAGTAAGAAAGTTTGTGAAATCCTTGTGGAGTTAAGGTTAAGAATGATTCATGATTAGGTTCAACCTTTAAGGAAGGGAGCGCGTGCAAAGGGGCCTCTTTTCTTTTATTTTTCTGGACAAAAGTATACACTAAAAGCCATAAAGAATAAATGGAGGTTTTATGGGCGATTTGCATTCTGTACCGGGGAGTAACTTGACGCCTCTGGGTTTGATCAAGCATCTTGATAATAAACTTTTGATTGATGGAAAGCTTGTGGCTGCGAAAAGTCAGAAGTCTTTTCCCATTCATAATCCGGCTACCATGGAAGTTATTGGTCATGCAGCTGAAGCAGATGCTCAGGATGTGAATGACGCCGTTGAAATCGCAAAAAAAGCCCAAAAGGAATGGCGGCATATGGATGCAGCCAAGCGGGGTCATTTGGTAACCCAGTGCGGCGATCTCTTAGAGGAGCACCAAGATGAGCTCGCGCGTCTCATGACCCTTGAAACAGGGAAAGCCTTGCGTACGGAAAGCCAAGTGGAAGCTAAAATTTTTGCGAATACTTTTCGTTTTTATGGAGGACTTGCTTTAGAGCTAAAAGGGGAGACCATTCCCTTTAGCGATTCTATGTTAGCCGTTACTATTCGCGAACCTTTGGGCGTTGTAGGCGCCATTATTGCTTGGAATGTTCCCCTCCTTTTGATGTCTCTCAAAGTAGCCCCTGCACTTGTGGCTGGGAATACGGTTGTGATTAAATCCGCTGAAGAAGCTCCCTTTGCCGTTTTAAGAGCGGCTGAGATTATGAATACCATCCTCCCTCCAGGAGTTCTTAATATGATTTCTGGTGATGGGCCTACCACGGGAGAAGCTCTAGTACGTCATCCGGATGTGGCAAAGGTCACCTTTACGGGGTCCGTGGAGACGGGGAAAAAGATTTATAAAAATTCCAGTGAAAAACTGGTCCCTGTCACCTTAGAATTGGGAGGGAAAAGTCCCATGATTGTATGTGAAGACATTGCTGTGGATAAAGCTATTGAAGGTGCCATGACCAGCATGCGCTTTACCCGCCAGGGACAGAGTTGTACGGCAGCAAGCCGGATTTTTGTTCATGAATCCATTTTTGATTCTTTTCTGGAAGGCATGAAAACAAAGCTTAATGAGCTTAAAATTGGCGATCCCATGGATATGGAAACGGACGTCGGTACAGTGATTTCTCCTGCCCAACACCAAAAGATCCTCACCTATGTGGATATAGGGAAAAAGACGCCAGGGGCCACAGCTCATGAATGTTCAGCCTTGCCCACAGATCCTAAATTTTCAAAGGGGCTTTTTGTCCAGCCTGTTCTTTTTACAGGTATTCCCAACTCTCACAAGCTGAGTCAGGAAGAAATCTTTGGCCCTGTAACCATTTTGATTCCTTGGAAGAATTTTGATGATGTTATCAATCAGGCCAACGATTCAGACTATGGCCTAGCCGCGACTCTTTGGACCAATGATTTAAAGCGTGCGCTGCAAGGGGTTCACCGTCTTGAAGCGGGCTTTGTTCAGGTCAATCAGAATGTAGTTGTCCAGCCTGGCCTTTCCTATGGAGGCATGAAGTCTTCTGGAGTTGGCAAAGAAGCCTCTCTTGAAGCCATGCTTGAGCACTTTACCCATAAGAAAACCATTATTTTTAATATGAGCGGGGTCTAACTGCCCCCATTGTGAAGCTATGAGTGGTGTGCTATAAGCTTTTTTGTATTCAAGTTTGGCTATAAAAGGAAAAAATATGCCCCAGAAAAGTCGCCTCTCTGTTTTGTCAAGAACGCTGGCTATATCTACAGTGTTTACCCTTATATTCGTTTTTACAACTTCTTCCTCTCTCAAAGCTCAAGAGGAAAATACTTCTCTTGTTGTTCAATTAATTGATCGGGTGGGAAATCTTGAAGAAGAAAACCGTAACTTTCGTGGCCAATTAGAAGAAGCACGTCATGAAATTGACCAGCTTACTAAACGTATGGAAACCTTAAGTGCGGATGTAGATTATCGTTTAAATAATGCAGAGAGTGGAGGCGCGCCAGCTGGATCACCTTCCTTGCCTTCCTCACCCTCTGCCTCCTCTGAACCGGCATCTTCAACGTCTTCATCTTCCGAACGGGGAGGGGTATCTTCTTCTCCTTCATCTTCTAAAGATGCCTATGAAAAGGCTCGGAATTTATTGGAGCAAGGCGACTACAAAGCTGCTGAACATGCCTTTTCCTCCTTTGTGATCTCCTATCCAAAAGATGAACAAGCGGGAGCTGCCCAATATTGGTATGGGGTTACCTTCTTTGCCCGTGGGGAACATGAAAAAGCGGCTGCGGCCTTTGCTAAGGGGTATAAAAATTATCCCAAATCGCCCAAGGCACCTGATATGTTGTTAAAATTGGCTAAATCTTTAGGGGCGTTGGATCGTAAAGCTGATGCGTGCACTGCCTTGGATCAATTGACTTCTGAATATCCAAAAGCTCATAAATCTGAAGCGGCAGCCGAAAAGAAAAAGCTGGAATGTAAGTAAAATTTAATTACACACCATTGACGCCCCGCTGCTTGACAGCGGGGTCCAGGGATACGCAAAAATGGATCCCGCGATCAAGTCGCGGGACGTCGACTGGGCAGGGTAGTGCCCTGGCTCATCATACCGATGCAAACTTTCTAATCCCTAATCACTTCCTTATAGACTGCAATTGTTTTAGAAAGCATAGCGTTCTTTGAAAAATGGGTTTCTGTCCACGCTCGTTCTCGTTTGCCCATGGCTATCAGTTCTTTTTTTGGAAGGGTCAATACTTGGTCCAGAACTTTCGCAAGCGCCTTTTCATCCTCAGGGGGGACAAGCCACCCTGTTTTTCCCTCTTCTATAAGATCACAGGCTCCGCCATGGTTTGTTGCAATAATAGGCTTTTCCATAGCTTGCGCTTCCACGATCAGCCGGCCAAAGCCTTCGGGAACGTGAGAGGGACATACAATAACATCCGCCAACTGATAAGCAGGAGCAAGGTCACTTATAGCGGGAAACCATTTGACGTGGCTTTCAAGGTTCAAGGAAATGGCCAAATCCAGGAGAGTATCACGATAGGCCTCATGACCCTGGATGGAGCCGAGGAGAATAAGAAAAGTATCGTGACTCTTCATCAGAGCAAAGGCTTTAATTAAAGTGTCTTGTCCCTTTGATTTGCTGAGGCGTCCAGGTAGCAGAATCACGCGTGCTTTGGGAGGGAGAGCCCACTCTTGACGTAAATGAGTCACTTGTTCAGGAGAAACCGTCTTGGGGTTAAAATAAGCTAAATCAATTCCGCGGGGGATGAGGCGCAGTTTTGAGGGGTCAAACCAACGAAATTTTGCATATTTTGTTTTGATATGCCGTTCGATAAAGGGGGAGATGGCAATGACCCGATCGCCTGCAGCCATCACGGAATTATAAAGCGTTTTAAAAAAACTCCGTGACTTATAAGCTGCATGATAGGTTGTGATAAAGGGAATACCTGTTTCTTTTGCGGCCTTAAAAGCACTCCAAGCGGGGCCGCGAGAGCGCGCATGGACGATGTCTACTTTTTCACGATGGATCAGTTCTTTTAAAAGTTTGGCGTTCCGCCAAATTTGAAGCGGATTTTTCGTATTTAAAGGAAGGGTTTTTAAGAGGACTCCTTTTGTGCGAGGATCTTTGGAGAGGTCGCTCTGGGCACATGCGATGATGGGACGGCCTCCCGCGGCCAGGATAGCGCTTGCAACTTCAAGGGTTTCGATTTCAACGCCGCCACTTTTCAAAGCGGGAATGACTTGCAAGATCGTGGGATGATTATGAAACGAACCATAGGGAAAATGGGTTGGATGGTGCGCCAATGGATCATTCTCCTTGTGTTTCAAATTAGTCTTGGACTCTTGTTTTATAACCTATCATTGCTTTGATAAACAATCAATTGACAGAGACCCTTCTTGCCAGTTAGAAAATAAACCTAGAACCAGGAGGGGTGGCCGAGAGGCTGAAGGCGGCGGTTTGCTAAACCGTTATACGTGGAAACGCGTATCGTGGGTTCGAATCCCATCCCCTCCGCCAGTTTTCAGAGATTTTTGATAAGAAATTTCCCCTCTAAAATGGCTCTATGGGACACTCATGGGACACTTGAGAATAACAAAAGACAATGATGAGCATTATTGAAGGGACTCTGCTCAGTTCTCAATTGCAGGGTTTTCTCCTGTAAATTTTTGCGAACTATCCCGCCATTGTCCCATGCTGCAATAGAGGGTCGGTTGTCTTTGTTTATGTTTCGCTATAGACTCTTCTCATCAATGAGGAATGGGTGATGGCTACGATCGAAACGCGACGTAATGAAGATGGAACAACAGGGTATAGAGCGAAGGTTCGCCTGAAGGGGTTTCCCTCCCAATCGGCTACCTTTGAGCGTAAAACGGACGCAAAAGAATGGGCAAAGCAAACTGAAGCCAGCATCCGAGAAGGCAGATACTTTAAGACGACAGAGGCTAAGAAGCATACTGTTTCAGATTTTATTGATAGGTATCTTCGTGAGATGGAGAAGAAAAATTCTAAGCGTTATGTGGATGTCAAAAAGCTATTAAATTGGTGGAGACAAGAGATCGGAACCTATATGTTGTCTGATCTCACTAGGGCTCTCATTATCGAGCAGAGAGACAAGCTTCTAAACTCTTCAGGTAGGAAGAGTTCTAAAGGGAGTAATACCGCACCACGCAGTCCTGCTACTGTTAATCGTTATATGATGGCCTTAGGTCATGCCCTTACGATAGCGGCCAATGAGTGGGAGTGGATCGGGGA
>JAIESK010000006.1 GCA_019746105.1 Alphaproteobacteria bacterium | reverse complement strand
TCTGAGATGTATGAACGGAGACCTGATCTTCACGGAAGAATGCCTGGGGACCGAAATTATGGCAGTACAATGTCAGATGAAGAATCTAGGATGTATGAACAGCAGACAGCTGACCTTTACGGGAGAAGGCCTGGGGACCCAAATTATGAAAATTATGAAAATTATGACATATTCCTGCCTGAACAAGTTCAGAGATAAGTGAGACAAAATGGAGTGGTTGTAAGGTTGTGAGATGCTGGATAACGCGTAGCGTTATCCCCATTTTACAGCCTCTTCCAAGCAATAAAAAAGGCCTCTAAGGTAGGTATTGACAACAGTATAACAATATCAGATTAGGCGTACGATATATTCCACATCTTGCCTAAACTTCTTAAAATGGGGGTTGGGTGAGAGTATATGCTATGGAGAGCTGAATAGTTTTCCTCGAACTTTATCCTTACGAAATAAAAGTCATCCTGTAATTTTTACAAACACAACAACTCTTCAAGAAATAGTAAAAAATGCCCTAGAATTTTGCTAGGTATGAAAATACATAAGACAAACTCTATACATTATTTCTCTTTTTGTGACCCAAGTTTCTAAAATTGGAAAAGAATTTTAGAACTCTCTTATTTTTTCTCTGTAACAAGTTGAGAGGAATAATAGATTATTATGGAGTAAGGAGCGCAACGTATGGGTATTCTTAATACCCGCATTTTTCTAACCATAATGACTGAAAAGGAGTCGTCAGAACTGCTCACATCTCAGCATCTATAAAAACCTCTTAATGAAGAAATAATTTTTTTTGAGCAGTCTTAGAGTTCAGGGATATATTGTTTTCAAGAGACTTAGATAACTATTGATCAATTTCATAGAAGTTGGAAACAAGATAGAATATTAAAATTAACTTCTTCAATAGCCGTTGAGAACTTATACTCTTTGCCTTTCAAGCCCCGTACTTTGCGGTCAGGTCGTGAAACGTCGAGAGAGGTTGTAAGTTCCTCGGGTCTTGCACTCGAAGTCTACAGTATTGAAATCCAAAAAACCACCTTTAATTATGAAAAATATAGTTATTACTGATTGTTGATAGAAAAAATAAGATGGATTTATAAATGTTATGCACAGATCAGATTCAAGAAAAATTTTCTGATTTTTCGTCAAGAAAAAAATTTTTACCTACTTAAAAAAAAGATCTTTACTTTAAAAAATCTAATTGCATCAATATGTTACAAATGAGTGCCTAAAAATGAGGCACCTTAAACTAAAAGAAGAGGGAATCATTAAAAAATCCTCATGCCCTCAGAATACCCACAAACTTATCCACAGATTGCGTGGACAAATGTTAATTTTCTCTTAAAAAAACCTATGCTAAACTGACGTTATGACAAATACCAACTCTCCCCTAGAGCAAGGAGCCTTGCGAATTAAATCTACGGCTCAAAAACTCACTTCTCAGCCCGGCGTATATCGTATGATTAATTCGCGGGATGAGGTGCTGTATGTAGGGAAAGCAAAAAATCTGAAAAAGCGTGTTATCAGCTACACTCATGTGGAGCGTTTGCCCATTCGCCTTCAACGCATGGTGGCTGAAACCGTACGTATGGAGTTTGTGACAACCCATACGGAGGCGGAGGCTCTTCTTTTAGAAGTCAATCTTATTAAAAAGCTAGCACCGCGGTATAATATTTTGATGCGGGACAGCAAGTCCTTTGCTTTTATCCGGATTACGGGGGGGCATCCCTATCCTCAATTGACAAAACACCGCGGGGCTCGTAATTTGCCTGGGGATTATTATGGTCCCTTTGCCTCAGGGGAAGCGGTCAATACAACCCTAACAGCGCTCCACCGGGCTTTTTTGTTACGCTCTTGCCCAGATACGGTTTTTGCTTCTCGTAAGCGGCCTTGCCTCCAGTATCAGATAAAACGCTGTAGTGCTCCTTGCGTGAATTACATCTCTGAGAAGGATTATCAAAAGTTGGTGGAGGAAACCCGTGAGTTTTTAGCGGGGAAGTCGAGTCAGATTCAAAAGGATCTTGCAAGTCGTATGGAAGAGGCCAGCAATGTTCGCGAGTATGAAAAGGCGGCTATTTTTAGGGATCGTATTCGCGCTCTCTCGACCGTACAGGCGCGTCAAATCATAAATACGACTCATGTGACAGACGCGGACGTTTTCGCTCTTTATGAAGGGGAGGGGAGGATTTGTATTCAGCTCTTCCTCTTTCGCCATGGATCCAACTATGGTTCCTATTCTTTTTTTCCTTCCTATGGAGAGGACGTCGCGCCCGAGGAAGTGTTGGAAGCTTATATCGCCCAATTTTATGAAGAAGCGCCCTTTCCTGAAGAAATTCTTCTTAATATTTCTTTGCCGCAAACTAAATTATTAGAGGAAGCTTTTACCCAAAAGCGTAAAAAACGGGTTTATATCCGTGTGCCACGTACAGGCCCCAAGGCTGATCTCGTAAGCCATGCCCTGCAAAATGCTGAGGAATCTTTGGAACGTCACCTGAGTGAGCGCGCCAGTCAGCAAAACTTATTAAAGGCTTTTATGGAAAAATTTCAGCTACCCGTGATGCCTCACCGCATAGAAGTCTATGATAATAGCCACATTCAAGGGGCTTTGCCTGTGGGGGCGATGGTTGTGGCAGGGCCGGAAGGATTTCAAAAAAATGCCTATCGTAAGTTTAATATTCGTTCAAAGGATATGGCGCGAGGGGATGATTATGCCATGCTGCGGGAAGTCCTTACGCGGCGTTTTACCCGGGCGCTGGCTGCGGACAAGGATGACACCGCCCAATGGCCCGATGTGGTTTTGATTGATGGCGGGAAGGGACAACTGTCAGCCGCTGAAGGTGTTTTTGCCGATCTGGGGATTTCTGATGTCCGTTTAATTGCCATCGCCAAGGGGCCCGATCGTAATGCGGGACGGGAGACCTTTTTTATGTCTGGTTATCCTCCCATTCACTTGCCGCCCAATGATAAGGTTTTGTATTTCCTGCAGCGTTTGAGGGATGAAGTGCACCGTTATGCCATTGGTGCCCATCGGACGCGACGTACAAAGGCGATTCGCAGCTCAAAATTGGATGAAGTTCCGGGAGTAGGGGGGGCTCGAAAGCGTGCTTTGCTTCAACATTTTGGTTCTGCCAAGGCGGTGGAAGGGGCAGGGCTCAAAGATTTAGAAATGGTCAAAGGAGTGAGTAAAAATTTGGCAAAAAAAATCTATGATTATTTTCATGAGCATGGTTAATATAACAGAGAATTAAGAGGCTTTCTAAATGAAATCAACAACACTGCCCAATTTATTAACCTATACACGGATCGCATTGGTTCCTGTGGTGGTGATTCTTTTTTATTTTGATCGCCCCATCAGCAATTGGATTGTTGCAGGAATTTTCATTTTCGCTTGTATCACTGATTATTTGGATGGCTATTTTGCTAGGGCTTGGAAGCAGACAAGCCGCTTTGGTGTTTTTTTGGACCCTGTGGCCGACAAGCTTTTGGTTGCGGCCACGATCTTGATGTTGGTGGGTTTCGGGCGTATTCAGGGACTTAGCTTGATTCCAGCTGTTATCATTTTATGTCGTGAGATTTTGGTCTCAGGCCTTCGTGAATTTTTAGCCGAAGTCCATGTTTCTGTTCCCGTAACCCAGCTTGCGAAGTGGAAAACAGGCATTCAAATGGCAGCTCTCAGCCTATTGATCATTGAAGATATTCCCGGATTTTTCTTGCCCATCGATACACTCGGTCTTGTTCTCTTATGGGTTGCGGCGCTTTTGACATTAATTACGGGTTTTGATTATCTGCGTGCTGGTCTCAAGCATATGTGAAAATCATCTTGCTTTCTGCCAATGAGTGCGTCAGACATCGGACTCGATGTGCTTATGTATTGGAATACACTCCGCGCACCTCGCCTCGTCTTCCTGCCCATTGTTTGAAATCAAAATGATTTATGGGTAAGATAAATATGGACAAAATTTCTATTTTTTCTCTAGCAAAATGATTCCCATTGGGGTATACAAGCCCTCATGAGCGGGCGATTAGCTCAGCGGGAGAGCGTCTCGTTTACACCGAGAGGGTCGGGGGTTCAAATCCCTCATCGCCCACCAGTCAAATCAAGGGTTTCAGGGTTGTTTAAGAAAGACTGATTTTCTCCGGGTATACGCCGGGTATACTTTTGAAAAGAGTTGGACAGTTTTCTTTTCAGACTTCAATATGGCCAGGGCCAATGGATTCTTTAAATTTAAATGTGACTGAAAACCCACCAGAGTACTCAGTAAATTCAGGAGGAGCTAAATCTTGTTCTCGGCATAAATTAATCATTTTATTTGTGCCGGTGCCCCGCTTTTCAATTAAATTACGGATGTAAAATACTTTGCTTACAAAATCATTTCTTGGGGAATGAAATGTGAAATAAGCTCCCCACTACCCTAATTGATTCACCGTACCTTCAAACTCCTTGATCGTCTCTAGGATTTCCTTAAACGAGGGTATTGGGCCAAAGATCATTTGTTCCATTTTCCGATAATCCTCATCCAGGACCTCTCGAAGGTCTTCCTGAGGATAAATGGAGAGCGTCCCAGGAATGGCCTCCTCATATTTAGCCCATCCAGCCCTAAAGTACTTTGCTTACAAAATCATTTCTTGGGGAATGAAATGTGAAATAAGCTCCCCACTACCCTAATTGATTTACCGTACCTTCAAACTCCTTGATCGTCTCTAGGATTTCCTTAAACGAGGGTATTGGGCCAAAGATCATTTGTTCCATTTTCCGATAATCCTCATCCAGGACCTCTCGAAGGTCTTCCTGAGGATAAATGGAGAGCGTCCCAGGAATGGCCTCCTCATATTTAGCCCATCCAGCCCTAAAGTACTTTTTCTTATGCTCAATAACGTCTAGCAAAAGCGTAAGATCGGTGAGGGCGTTCTCAGAGATTCCCTTCTTCACCAGCTGATGAACATCGTAATAGTGGCGAGAAAGTCGGTCTCCAAAGGCTTTTTCTTTAGGGCGGTTGTTTTCACCGTGCAGCAGAGTGATTTTCTCCCAAAACGTTCGAACGGGAGACAATGTGCGGATGGAGGTACTCTCCCCCATCAGCATATCTTGCATCATGTTATCAATAAACGACTTAACGGTTTTTATCTCATATGGCGTAATCTCGCCCCGAACGCCAAGCTCAAGAAGAACAGACTGCTTCGCATAAGGATTGTCAAAGGTGCTAATAACCGAGGGATAGAAAAATCGTAAATTTTTTGGTTCAATATCATCAGGGATAACTTGCCACCCTTTATCACCGAGGTCAGATTGGATGGCTTTCTCTAAAATCGGTTTGAAAGTGTTTGCAACATAGTCTGACGCCAAGCGATCGTTTGAGTCAATCAGCCTTTCTAG
>JAIESK010000008.1 GCA_019746105.1 Alphaproteobacteria bacterium | reverse complement strand
TCTTGGAAGCATTAGATTTTAATGTCATTAAAATTCCCTACAGAAGCGTCTTTGAATTTGGGGGGAGTATACATTGCTCTACTTGGGACATCGAAAGAGAGGATAGCAATGAAGATTTTTTTAAGATTCAATAGATTGTTAACGGCTTATCAAGATATACCTACTTATTTGATGATTTTCTCAATTGTTTGATGAGGAGACTTACTCATATGTTTATGAGATAATCCATTCTTTCTTTCCAAATAGTCTTTCTGATTCTATGCCTTTTTGTTTACAAGCTTCAATAAACTTATTTGACTCTACAATTTGAGGTGACTCAGGCAAGTATTTTAAAGCCATCACATAGTTGAGCCAGGGCTCTTGTCCCATAGCATAAACGTAAGCTTGTTTGCAGTTTGACTTTTCTACAATGGTCCATGCTTTTTCGAAGTTTGATCCAGATAGGGTTCTATTACGATCATGGCTTCTTTTTAAAGGGTTAGTTAAAAGTGGGCCATATAACCAAGTTAAAGGGGCTCCATCGCACTCCATACCTAAAAATAGCATGTCAATTGATCCAATGTGATCAAAGATATGGTCATAAAGTGAGGGCTCTAGATTATTGGAGTCAGCTGCAAACAGAAACCTTTTGCCCTTAAGCTGTACACAGTAAGATAGTTTAGACTGAATATTAAGATCAGAATGCTCTCCTAGAAAGGGGAGGGCTATTATTTCTCCTGCATCTAGAGGAAGAGTATCCATCTCTTTTAATTCGATAAGAGATTTAAAGCCGGTGTGCTTTAAGATGAGCTTAATAGAGGGATCTTCCAGCGCTCCTCCCTGGTTTGTGGGGAAGACAATGTGTTTAATTTTATGTCTTAGTTGGAGAAGTGTCTCAAACATCAGGTGATCTTGATGATTATGAGTAATAACAACGTAGTCAATATGATCTGGAAGGTCTGCAAGGGTATACCTGGGAACTTCATGTGTTTGTAGGGGATAGCTGATGACCGGATCAAAAAGAATTGAAACAGATTTTGTTTGAAGGAGAACACAAGCATGACCAAAGTATCTAATTCGAATGTCTTCACCCTGATAATTTCGGTTTTCAGGAATCGCAGGTGGAGTGGTCGTAAAAAAGGATTGAAAGAGGAGTTGATTTGACTGGGAAATTTCAAACAGGTTTTGAAGTTCATTTAAATTGTCTGGCTCTTCTTTCGTTCTAAAAAGTCTATCTAACTTGGGATCAGAGAATGGTATATCTAGATATATCTCATCATCTTGAGCAAGACGTGGAGTGCTTAAGACAAACTTTCTAAAGTCGCTGATTGTATCTGAAAGCACAATTTTCTGGTGTTGGGTAGAATAATACTTTTTATAGATCAGAGGTTCAATCAAACGGATAAAGGGATGATTATTTAAGTCATATACCAGTTCAATCAAACCTTTTAAAGAAGCAGGTATGCGGTTGTAGTAAGGTTCTAAGGAATCTCCTTGTGCTTCTGTCTGTAGAGCTCGATCCAGCTCCTTGAAAGAATCATGTAACTCTATGAGTTTTTCACATTCTTTTTTGGTTTGATCAATTAGCGTCTTAACCTCATCAATTCTCTTCCCTTCTAGATCAATAAAGGGACCTCCTAACAATTTAGGGTCTTTCACAGCCTGAGCATGAATCTGAGGATTTTGAACGTAAGATTGCATGATTTTAAGATGACGCTCAACGATATTACAAGCTGCGGGCAAAGGAGGAATAAGGTAAGGCCATGCATACCAATGCCATATGAGAGGCTCAGCTTTAATTGTAGATTTTAAATAACACTTTTCCATATAATCCTGATTCGCCATTTTGATTTTATATTTTTTATGATAAAAATGCCTTGGT
The DNA here is from genome assembly GCA_019746105.1 of Alphaproteobacteria bacterium. GTDB lineage: Bacteria > Pseudomonadota > Alphaproteobacteria > UBA9655 > UBA9655 > UBA9655. The sequence goes on along the minus strand of JAIESK010000008.1, from coordinate 3,347 downwards.
GAGGCATACGTTGTATCGATTTAGCTAAAAATGTCATTGTCTCAATTCATTGTCAATTCAGTTCTTCATAATTCAGTCGTATCCTTCTTTATGAGTGACACGTCCTTGTTTTTTATGAGATACTTCATTTTAGAATAAAGTAACTCTTTCTCGTATATTTAATGAGCCTTAGCTTTAAGATGGAATCAAATCACTGTTTTTCGCTTAAATTTCATGAAGTACATATCTGGTCTGCCTGTTTGTCAGCGAATGAAGCCAGTTTGCCTTATTTCGCTAGCATCCTTTCTCGGGACGAACAGGAGAGGGCAAACGACTTTAAGTTTTCCAGAGATCAAAAGAGATATACCATTTCTCGGGGTATTTTAAGAAGCCTTTTAGCAGGGTACTTAGGGGAACTTCCACACAAAATAGAAATTTTGTACGGTCTTTGGGGAAAGCCCTGTTTGCCAGAAGAAAAGGTTCTATCTTTTAACCTCTCTCATTCAGGGGACTATGCTTTATATGCGTTCACACAACGTTATGAAGTTGGCATTGATGTGGAGTATATCGATGAATCTCTTGAGTTAGAAGAGATGGCAAGGAATGTTTTTTCTGCAATAGAATGGTCTGATTGGGAAGGGCTCAATGAGCAAGAGAAAATACATTCCTTTTTTAAGCAGTGGGTCTCAAAAGAAGCTTACTTAAAGGCCTCAGGAAAGGGGTGGTTAGAAAGTAAACATGTCCTTACGTTAACTAAGACAAATGATCTCAAACAAGAGCTAAGAAGCAATTTACCGGAAGAAGTCAAGATTATTTATCCTTATTATTTTGAATCTTTTCCTGGTTATGCAAGTGCTTTATTTGTTGAAGGACCTTCTTTGAAGCCGGTTTATTATATCTGGGAAAAAGATTTTCCTTGCAAACTTTCTCTTAGTGCAACTGTCTATTAAATCATCATACTGATAAAAGCCATAGTGTAAGTTGCAAATTATTTTTGAATGTGCAAGAGTGTTTTTGTCCTCATGAAGAAACTACATTAAAAGGAGAAAGTATGTTTGAGCATTGTGAATCATGGAGAGTGGTGATTAACATAGAGGATCAATATTCTATTTGGCCCGCTTCCAAAGAGATTCCGCTAGGATGGAGAGAAGAGGGTAAAGCGGGCACGAAAGATGAATGTCTTGCTCATATTAAAGAGGTTTGGGTTGATATGAGACCTCGAAGCTTAAAGGAACAGATGGATGAGAAACAACTTGAGTCTGAAGTCGCCTAAAAGCAATTCTCACCCTCAGCTAAAAGGTTTTGGCAGGCTATAGGAAGTTGACTATTTACCAACCTAATAGATCGTTGACAAAGTAAATACGAGATTTGATCTTTGAGTCCTATTTCTGGCCTGCGTAAGCAATAATGTCAAAACAAAACACAGATCTATAAAAGTTTGCTGCTTGAAAAGCATTAAAAACTTACATTTTGATATGATCAATAGTTGTTAAGAGAGATTGGGCTATAAAGTAGTGACCTCCTGTTAAGGTGTTTTTCAGATACTATTCCTGATGGTAATGAAGCTCATTTTCTATTAAATTTGTTCTTAATTGTTCAATTTTACAAAGGGTACAATCAAATGCTGTCAGATCCTAATATGAAAGCTTGGTTTCTAAAAGAAGGAAAAAAGGGGCTCCTTATTTTAGAAGCTCAAGAAAAAACCTTCAACCCTTTTGACTGGCTTAAAGCACATAACGATAACCTTGAGAGTTGCTTAGTAAAGCATGGAGGGGTTCTCCTCAGGAATTTTAATATTCATTCTGTCTCCGAGTTTAATCGCATTGTGCAAAGTTTATCGCCTGACCTTCTCGACTATGTATATCGATCAACGCCAAGAACAAAATTAGGCGGGAAAATATATACAGCAACAGAATATCCTGCTGAAAGGATCATTCCTTTACATAATGAAAATGCTTATTCTAAATCTTGGCCTCAGAAAATCTTCTTTTTTAGTGTCATTGTTGCTTCTGAAGGGGGAGAAACGCCTATTGCAGATAGCCGAGATGTTTATAAACAAATAGACCCCGAAATTAGAAGTAAGTTTGAAGAATATGGAGTTATGTATACACGAAACTACAGCAAGGGAATTGATCTAAGTTGGCAGGAAGTCTTCCAAACGGAAGTGAAAGAGGAAGTCAACCAATACTGTAAGGATCATGATATTGAGTTTGAGTGGAAAAATGGAGCTCCTGAACTAACGACACGGCAAACATGTCAAGCCACCCTTGTTCATCCCATAAGTGGAGAACCTGTATGGTTTAATCAAGCCCATCTCTTTCATATTTCTTCTTTAGATGAAGAGTCTCGTTCGTCTCTTATTAAAGAGTTAGGAGAAGATAATATTCCGCGTAATGCTTCCTATGGCAATGGAGAGCCTTTTGAAGCTGATGTTTTAGATCATATTCGTGATGCTTATGAGAAAGAGAAAATAAAATTTAAATGGCAGAAAGGAGACATCATGATTCTTGATAATATTCTTATGGCCCATGGAAGAGAACCTTACAAAGGTGAAAGGAAAGTCGCTGTTGCTATGGCGTGAACTCTCTTTCAAAAATGAGGAGAAATATAAGTTAAACGCTACTTTTATATCCTAGCCTCCTCCCTTTTCTCTTTTTTCCTGACTGTGCTGCTCTCCAATTTGATTAATGAGGGCTAAAATGTTTTTTTGATTATCTTTTATAAAGAAGTGTTCTCCTGGAAAAGAGAGATGTTCGAACTTTCCTGATGTATAGGCCGACCACGCAAGGATCTCTTCTTCTGTAACTGTTTGGTCATTGCTGCCTGAAAGAGCTAGGATATCACAAGGGAGTAGCTGTGACTCTGAAAAGCAATGTGTTTCATAAATACTGAAATCGCTTTTGATGATTGGCAAAAACAACTCAAGGAGTTCATCATTGTGAAGAATCCGTTCATCAATTCCATTATAGACTTTTAGCTCTTCCTTTAAGGCCTTATCATCTAATCCACTGAGATGCTTCATTTGAAAAGGTAAGTGAGGGGCTTTTGTGGCAGAGACGATCATATGGTGAGGATGCACGCCGTAGTGTTGATGCACAGATTTTACGAACTCAAAAGAAATTAAAGCCCCAAGACTGTGTCCAAACACAAAGAAAGGTTTATCATTATAAAAGCGAAAACCTTCCTGTAACTGAGTTGTAATGTCTTTGAGGCTGTTATTCAAAGGTTCAGTAAACCTATTTTCTCTTCCTGGAAGTTGAATAGAAACCATCTCAATATAAGGGGAGAGGAGTTCTTTCCAATGATAGTAAGCTGATGCGCCGCCTCCAGAATGGTGGAAACAAAAAAGCCTAATCGTTGCTTGAGGT
>JAIESK010000108.1 GCA_019746105.1 Alphaproteobacteria bacterium | reverse complement strand
GCAATGTATACTCCCCCCAAATTCAAAGACGCTTCTGTAGGGAATTTTAATGACATTAAAATCTAATGCTTCCAAGACATTATGTAATTCGTCTTCATTTTCTTCAACAACAACTGTATTTTCATCTATAGACAATAAATTCATAGACAACCACTTACTGCTCTGACAAAAAATTGGCATAGGATAGTTAATTTTGTTAGGCAAAGGAGCTTCTATAAGATTCCAATTATTATTTTTAAATATCACAAGGTCTTTTTCTAAAAGGGGGCGTTCGGGATTTGTTAATGCTATCCCGTGTTGTCCATTTCTAGGGGGCCTTAAGGGAACAAAAGTACAATCGATATGACTGGGTTCTTTGTCGTAGGGGAAATTTAGAACATGCACTCTAACAGTTCCTTCCAATTCTCTTCTTAGCCATTCTACTGCCCGAAGATTAGTAGTCATACTATGCTGCACGAATATATCTTTGCCACATCTTGTAATGTCAGCTGCATCAAAAGCGATTTCGCTTTCATTTAATACATACTTGTAATCATGTAATAGAGCATACTGCTCACTTTCAGATTTTTCATCAAACTCACTAAACTTTGACCAATATCCTTCCCAATACATATCTGAACTCATGCTAGGTTTAGGTGCTGCCTTCCATTTCATAGAATGATCAGCATCCCATAATTGATACATTATATCTCTATAAGGCAAATATTCGAAGAATCTTCCTCTTTTTGACATCGTTGCCTCTATAATAGAGTTACCAATAGTAATCATAACGTCTCTAGGACAAACACAACAAAACATATTACTGACCTGCCATAAAGGAGTTTTTATTTCTTGCATAAAATCTATGGGACTTGGCCTTAAGACATTAATCCCTAAACCAGTTAAGATTGTGGCAAGATTATCTAATTGGCTATTTGCTTTATCGATTATGCTCTGCTTTTTTCTCCCTAATGGCCAGTCTAGCTTATCTGCAATGGCTTCATTGTTAATTTTTCCTTTAAAACCTGGTTCTTGCGGATGAAAACACGCAAAGTCTGCTTTGCCCACAACTATTGTTTTTAATTTTCCCCATTGAGTCCAAGCATTAACTTTGAGAGTCATAAAATATTCCCTATTTAATTTTTTACACGCACCAAATCTATGGAGTTTTCTTCCTTGGAGCGTTCATTTTATCTCCCAACAATGAGATACAAATTGAAGGAAGACTTTAAAGAAGACTGATTTAAGTGATTAAAATAATTTATAAAAACAAGTAGGACAGAAGCATCTCATTTGCAGACGATATAATAAAAACTCACCCTCTTGTCGAGAATCTTTTTAATTTTTTTATGGGTTGCGATTGAAAAAAATATTGTGGTTATAGCGTTGATATCCGCATATTATTGCAAATAATTAATTCTCTTGTTCGCAATAGGAACATTAAGTAACCTTCCTTATGCAATGGTGGAAGTTAAAAGGATAAAACCTTTAAGTTTCTCAGATTTAGATCACTGGAAGAGACCATAGGAATTACATAAAGATAGTTAATCGTGTTTCTGGAAGGCAATAAGAATGGAAAGAAATAAGCTTATTTTTGAAGGTTTTTTAAGATCTGCAAGAAAAGCCCCCGACAAGCTCGCAGTCTTAGACTGCAAAAAATCACTCACTTACCAAGAACTTTATGAAAAGTCTTCTCAAATAGCCTCAACTCTCAATATAATAGCTCACAATGAGACCAATATCAACGGTAGACATATTTTTATCCTAGGCAATAAGTCATCCGAAAGCGTTGCAGCTATATTGGGTGCCCTTCTCTCTGGGTTTACATATGTAGCTCTTGACATAAATCAACCTGCTTCTCGCCTCGATCATATTTTTTCAATACTAAGCCCTAAAGTTTTAATTTTTACGGGCATTAATCCTCGTTTAGAATATGAATTAAGGAGAATGGTCGAATCTCCCAAGTATATTTTAGACTTGTCAGGTGATCTAAACAGAGAGGTATTTAAAAATGCCCAGCGTATTAAGTTAAAGAGTGAGCCCATTTCGCCAAGTTCTTACTCAGATGAAAAAATAGCATACACACTCTTTACCTCTGGCTCTACTGGTCAACCGAAGGGGGTATGTATATCTCATAGAGCTGCAAGTGCCGCACTTCGAATGTTTCAAAAGCACATCGGACTTAAAACCCAAGACATCATAGCCAATCAAGCAGCTTTATGTTTTGATTTATCTGTATTTGACATTTTTGGAACTTTAAACGCTGGAGCCACGTTATGTCTCATCCCTCCTGAGATAACTGCCTTACCTGACCGTTTTTTTCAAACGATAGCAGAACACAAAGCAACATCACTTTTTACTACTCCTTCAACGTTAGATTTCCTATTAACAAATACCGTGGCTTCTCAAAAAAACCTTTATCTTGAAAAGATCTTATTGAGTGGAGAACCCCTATTTCCAAAATTATTGGAAAAAACTTATAGTACTTTTCCTAACGACCTTAAAATTTGGAATCTTTATGGAGCTACTGAGATCCCTTATGCATTAGCGCAGGTAATAACAAAGAACTCAAACGATCAGATAAATAACTTCTCATTCAGAGAAGCTGATATAGAAATTAAAATTCGAGAGCCGTTATATGATAATCAAATTGGAGAACTTCTCGTAAAAGGACCGGTTGTACTTTCCGGCTACATACATAAAAACAATCAAGATGTTTCATCCCCTTTAATTGAAGGAGGTTGGTATCCTACTGGAGATTTAGCCACTATAGATACCAAAAATCAGGTAACTCTCTATGGTCGAGCAGATAGACAAATAAAAATCAAAGGCCATCGAGTCGAATTGGATGAAATCGAGTTTCAATTAGAAAACTGCCCAGAAATACAAGAAGTAGCCGTCATCTTTTTCAAAGAAACTCAAGAGATACATGCATATCTCGTCCTAAAACCGTACAACACATCTGAGCAAGAAGTTTTAGAGACTGTAGAGAGTTTTTGCGAAAGGTGCTTGCCAAGCATCTTTTGTCCCTCTAAATATAACGTTATTAAAAATATTCCCTACACTGTAAGTGGAAAAAAAGATAGAAAGAGCCTTATCAAGGGATAGCTTATTAATATACAACTATATAAAAATATCTTTCTGCCGTTTTTATCTCCGTGGTTTTCATGATTTTAAATTCGCAGATTGTATTTCATATGCCTCTTGTTCATGGAAAAAAGAGAAAACCTAATATATGTCTACTACTTTACTAAAAAAAATTGCAGACAACACCGTGGACAATTTTCAGACAAGCACCGAACTTGCAGTAAAGAACATTTGGTCTGAACTTTTACTCATAGAAGACATATTTCCCGATAGTGATTTCTTTGCTCTGGGAGGAAATTCTCTCCTTGTACTCAAAGCTGTTGCAAAAATGGCAAAAGTTTTAGAGGTAGACATCCCTCACAACATACTCTTTATTTATCCAACATTTTCTAAACTCTGTGAATGGCTTGCCAAAAGCATCATTGAAAAAGATAAGATGGCATCACTCATTCCAATTCAACATGCTAAATCAAATGTTCCTCTCTCCTTTGCACAACAACGGCTGTGGTTTCTTGAACAAGCATTAGAAGAAAAATCTGTTTATAATATTCCCCTTGTTTTTTTATTAACTGGTTCTCTCAATCACACTCTCTTACAAAAAGCCTTTTCCGCTCTTTTTAACCGCCACGAATCTTTAAGAACTTCTGTACAAGACAATGACGGCATACCAGAGCTAGTTATTAATGAAGATAAGGGGTTGTCGATTCAAACTCTGGACTTGTCTAACTTCCCAACAGGGGAAAAAGAAGATGAGATGAATCGACTGATAAATGAGGAAGCAATAAAATCATTCGATCTTTCTAAGGGACCTCTCATTAGGGTAATCCTCATCAATTTAAGCCAAGGAAAAACTGTTCTTATTGTAAACACTCATCACATTATCTTTGATGGGCGATCAATAGAAATTTTTTGTAGAGACCTAAGCATCCTTTACAATGCCTATCTTAAAGGCGAAGCCCCTCATCTTCCTGAACTAGGTATAGAATATGGAGACTTTGCACTCTGGCAAAGAGAGTGGCTTCAAGGAGATGTTCTTAAGAAAAGTTTATCTTATTGGGAAGAAAATTTAAAAGGAGTACAGGAATTAGATTTCCCAACAGATAGAAAACGTCCAAAAATCCCGACTCATCAAAAAGGGATATGTAAGTCTTTTATATCCTCTGACATTTTGAATGCACTCCATAAAATTTCTAAAAAAGAAACTACAACTTTATTTATGACCTTACTAACAGCCTTTAACGTTCTGCTTCATCGCTACACCGAACAAGATGATATTGTTATAGGTACGCCTTTTTCTAACCGCCATTATTCAGGAATAGAAGAAACCATAGGATTTTTTGTCAACACCTTGCCACTAAGAGTCAGATTGACACAGTCTATAAGCTTTATAGAGCTTTTAGGCCATGTAAGAAGTGTAGTAGCAAGTGCTTACGAAAATCAGGATCTTCCTTTTGATAAACTCGTTGATCAGATTAAAATTCCAAGAGACATAAATAAAAATTCTCTATTTCAAATTCTATTCGGCTTTAACAAAGGGCGAGATAATGCAGAACTTAGCTTAGATGGCACTCAAAATGAATTGATCACTCCAGAGAGTGGGTTTTCACATTTTGACCTAGTCTTTAATGTTTATGAGGAAGATGGCCTACATTTAGTCTGTGAGTATGCAAAAGATTTATTTGAAGAAGGAACAATTAGCCAGTTTCTTAATCACTTCAAAATTCTACTCAAAGGACTCATCAAGAACCCCAATCAATCAATCCATGACTATCCTCTCCTAACCCAACAAGAACAACATCAGATTCTCGTTGATTGGAATGATACAAGCACATCTTATTCAAATGATA
>JAIESK010000080.1 GCA_019746105.1 Alphaproteobacteria bacterium | reverse complement strand
ATGACCATGCCAGGTCCCCCGCCAAAACAGGTATCATCAACGGTTTGATGCTTGTCCTCTGCGAAGCTGCGAATGTCTACTACATTCAATTGCCATAGCTTTTTCTCGAGCGCTTTTCCTAAAAGGGAGTGGCCTAAGGGGCCAGGAAACATTTCGGGGAAAAGGGTCAAGATGGTCACTTTACACATCGTTTTCCTCCCGGGTGAGGTAGGTTTCACCTTCTGGACTTAAGACAAGTGTTTCCTCTTCGGGATGGATTTCAGGAATGCAAACCTTTGTAAAAGGCAGCATTTCAAGTTTTCCCTCAAGGGTTTTAATCTCAAGAATGTCGCCCGCACCAAAGTTATAAAGCGCGTGCACATCGCCGAGTAAAACTCCCCTGGAAGAGTGAACTTTAAGACCAATAAGGTCACGATGATAAAAGGTGTCCTCAGAAAGGGCTGGTAATTTAGAGCGCGGTACAAAAAGCTCCACACCCCTCATTTGCTCCGCATAGTTGCGATCATAAACGCCTTCAAGGGAGACAATAAGCATATCTCCTTTTTGAGACAGGACTTTTTTGACCCGATATGATTCCTCTCCCATCCTATCAAAGTAGGGCGAGAATTTGTTGAATTCCGAGGGATTCTCCAAAAAGCACTTTACCTTCACATGTCCGTGCACGCCGTGAGCAGCTGCTACGACAGCAGCACAAAAGAGGGAAGGGGAAGTGGAAGAGCTCGAGGTCATAAACGATCCTTACGCTGATGCTTCGTCTTCGGCTGGAGCTGGAGTTTCAGCTTCAGTTGGTGCTTCCACTGGTGCTTCAGCTTCTGGGGTTGCAGCAATTTCAGGCTCTGGTGCAGGAGGAGGCGCTTTAGCGGCTTCTTCTCTCGCTAATCTTGCTTCTTCTTCCGCCTTAAGGCGCTCTTGAGCTTTTGCCTTAGGAGCTGATTTCAATGGCGTCTCGTGAACCGCAGGCATTTCAATAAGTTTTGCTTTTCCTAGGAAGAGAGCAACTCGATCCGTTGGTTGAGCCCCAACGCCCAGCCAATACTTGATCCGGTCGGAATTTAAACGAATACGGTCCTCATTGTCATGAGACAACATGGGGTTATAAGTTCCCACTTTTTCGACAAAGCGGCCGTCACGCGGTGAGCGTGCGTCGGCGATGACGATTTGATAAAATGGGCGTTTTTTAGCACCACCTCGTGCTAGACGAATTTTTAAAGCCATGGTTCCTTTCTTTCCTTACTAAGGGTTAACGGCGGGGCATAAGGCCCGGTAGTCCTTGACGCAAGAACCCTCTTTTGCCAAGTTTTTTCATGCGTTTCATCATATCGCTCATGTCTCGAAACTGCTTGAGAAGTTTATTGACATCTTGAACAGATGTGCCACTTCCCAAAGCGATTCGGCGCTTACGTGAGCCATTAATCAGACGTGCATCCTTCTTTTCACGCTTTGTCATTGAGCGAATTATAGCAACTTGCCTTTGAACAAAGCGATCATCAATTCCAGCTTCAGCTATTTTATCCTTGAACTTATTAACACCAGGAATCATTCCCATCAAGCTTGAAAGTCCCCCCATCTTATTCATTTGAAGAAGTTGGGCTTCAAGAGCATCGAAATCAAACTCGCCCTTTTGCATTTGCTTGGCCAGTTTTTCAGCTTCTTCCTGATCGACAGTCTCAAAAGCTTTTTCGACAAGGCTGACCACATCGCCCATGCCCAAAATACGGGTGGCGATACGATCAGGGTGAAAGAGTTCCAGCTGATCTGGCTTTTCACCTGTTCCAAGAAGTTTTAAAGGCTTGCCAGTGACAGCACGCATGGACAGGGCGGCACCACCGCGGGCATCACCATCAATACGAGAGAGGGCAATGGCGGTTACTCCAACCTTCTCGTCAAATTCTTTAGCAATCGTGACCGCATCTTGGCCGGTCATGGCATCAGCCACGAGGATAACCTCTGCAGGGTTTGAAAGTTTGCGAACCGCAACGACCTCATTCATGAGATCTTGATCGATATGGAGGCGGCCGGCGGTGTCGAGGATAAGGACATCATACCCTTCAAGGCGGGCTTGTTTAAGGGCCCTCTCCGTAATTTTAAGGGGCTTTTCGTCGTCAATAATGGAAAGGGTTTCAATCTGACATTGCTGGCCCAGGGTTTGAAGCTGTTCGCGCGCTGCAGGGCGGTAAACGTCAAGGGAGGCCATCAGGACTTTTTTCTTTTGCTTTTTTGTTAGGTAATTGCCAAGCTTTGCGGTCATGGAAGTTTTACCCGAGCCTTGCAATCCCACCATCAGGATAACCACGGGCGGTGTTGCCCGAAGCTCAATGTCCACAACCTCTTGGCCTAAGAATTCAACTAAAGCGTCGTGAACGATTTTGACCACCATTTGCCCAGCGCTGATGCTGCGCAACACTTCCTGTCCAATGGCTTTTTCCTGAATTTGATTGATAAAATCTTTCACAACGGGCAAGGCTACATCAGCTTCTAAAAGAGCAATACGCACTTCGCGCAAGGCGGCTTTTACATCCGCCTCCGTTAAGGCGCCGCGTCCTTTGAGCTTATCGATGATGGAGCCAAGACGGCCCGTTAAGTTCTCAAACACAATTGTTTCCTAGTAAAACGTTTCCTATACCCTTCGCCTTTCAAGTTCCGGGTGCGTTGCCCCGCGGGATTCACCCTCTGTCACGTATTTGAATACGCTCATCGGGCTCACCCATGGGCGCCTACCCGGCAACTTGAAATCCTTTGGGTACAACACAAACGCGCCAGTGCCCGCAACGCGAGGACTGACGTGATGAAAGTGAGTGAACCATAGGATCTTAAGAGGTAGTTGTCAATAGTTATTTGGTGAAGGGTGTGGATGAAGTGATGCCCCCGCTTCGTTAAAGCTGTGGGGGCTCACAATAAACTTTACTCAGACCTTTCTTTGTTTTCAGCTTGTAAAGGAATCGTGGCTCCTTGTATAGGTTGTATCTGAAAAAAGTCAGCGACAGCTGCCCAAAAATCCTGATCTATGGGAGCGAGAGCTATGATGCCTTGGTGGGGAGGATTGCCGTTATCCTCATTCTGGTTCATGGCAAAAGCAGGGTGTTCACCAACAAGAGTTGAAGCAAGAAGAGAACAAGTGAGAAGAAGTGAAAAACGTATCATAACAGTAACCTTTTATTAACAGAGAACAAATTTTTTAATTAGCTATTTAAAAACGTAGTTAATCATTATATGAATGTCAAGGTTTGCTTGTAAAGTCTTACCAGCAGACAGATTTTATCTCGCAAATCGAGAATTAACGTGATGTATGTAAGAGTCATAAGATTTTATGGGGCGCTTGTTAACTAGATTGCTGAAAGGGATTTTCTTTTGATTTCATAATGACACAAAGTTATTGTGGCCCCTAAGATCAGGAAAGAACCCGTCCACGTCCAGGGAGTGGGCCACTCATGAAAGAAGGTCATTCCAATAGCAGCGGCTGCAATAAGGCGCGTAAAGCTGACCGGAATTAAGTAGATAATTTCAGCAGCCACATAGGCTTGGCTAAGAAAAATATAAGCACAAGCTAGAAGCCCTCCCATAAAAATCAGCCAAGGCCATTGCCAGGAGAGGGGAGTGATCCATTCGGGAAAAGAAGCTACGGCAAAAAGGGGCAGGGTAAGAAGCAAAAGATAAAGGGTAATGGTTTGTGGGGAATCATTGCGTGATTGTTTTTTTCCAAAAATCGCTGCAAGAGCATGACAGGCGGTAGCACCTAAAGGGTAAAGAGCGAGAAAGGTTAAGTCCTGCCAGTTGGCTTTCCCTTCAAAAAAGTCACCTCCCGAGACAAGCAAGGCGCCCATAAAAGAACAGAGAATGGCGCTCCCACGCCCCCAGCCACAGGGTTCTCTCAAGAAAAAGTGGGCTCCAAGAAGTGTCAACAAAGGCGTTGTATATTTAAAGGCCACCACTTGAACCAAGGACATTTGAGATAAAGCTATGTACCAGAGAATCACACCAAGAGAAACGACGATGGCACGTCCCATATAAAGAGAAGGTTGGGTGATGATGAAGGCCGTTTTTCCCGTTTTCAAGGCCCAGGGGAGAATAAATAATAGAGCAAAAAAGGTCTCAAAAAAAGCGAGCTCCGTTGCAGGGAGAGGAGGAATCCCAAGAGTTTTAGCTGAATGGGAAAAATAGTGAACACATCCATAAATGCCCGCAAAACAAAGGCAGGAAAGAGCTTTGAAGAGAGCGCCGCGCAGGGCAGGGGAGAAAAAAACCGATTCTTGAAGCATGGCTATAATAACTCATATAATAAGGCCCTCTCTATTTTAAAGGGTATTGGAATCTCTTAGTCAAGCTAATCTTCATTATCAGATGTTTGTAAAACATGTCTGAAGGGTTTGTTATTTCTCTTCTCCAAAAGGTCAGCACTTTCCAGCAGAGGTTTTAAATGGAATATACATACATTAGCCACAACGAAGTGATGTGAAAAACGAATTTCCCATGAATAGAGAGGAAAACGAAAAATTTAATTACGCTCCTTATCCAAACGAATTTCAATACGTCGATCTGGTATTAACCATATTGCTGCAACAACAATATACAATACATATGATATAATCGAACAATAGAATGCTAATGCAATAGCAATCATATATAAAAAAATAGATGATATTTCTTTTATTCCATGACCGTGGGCTTTTGCAAGTAGTGAATCTTTACCATGATATGAAATTAATGCCCACGTTAATATCTGATAAGCAATTGCTGCACACAATAAATCGACGCCATACAGTG
>JAIESK010000095.1 GCA_019746105.1 Alphaproteobacteria bacterium | reverse complement strand
TGACAATCCTTCATATCGAAAAAAATTTCAAGATGCAAAGACTCTCTTTGCTAAAAGAAAAAGAAACGTTATATTAGCCTCACTTTCTAACCTAAGAGGGAAAGACGTATGCGTTGTTTAATTACTTTTTTACTAACCCTTTTTATTTTTGCCTCCTCACTCCAAGCAGGGTCTCCCTCTTCTTCAAGTCGCATTGCGGCTGTAGTCAACAAAAATGTGATTACAAAAGGGGATTTAATGAATCGGCTCCGTTTTGCTGCTATTAGCTCGGGTCTCGAGCCTTCAAAGGAGAACCTAGAGCAAATACAAGATCAAATGCTACGCGTAATGATCGATGAAACCCTCCAACTTGAATTGGGCAAAACCTATGGCATGGAGATAAAGAAAGAACATCTCAATGCAGCTATAAAAGATATTGAAGAAAGTAATGGAATGGCACCGGGAGGGATTGCAAAAATCTTAGAGGAAAATTCCATTCCCCTCAAAACATTTGAAGATCAAATTAAAGCCCAGTTAACTTGGCTGCTCTTTATTCAAGAAAAATATCCATTAAAATCACTCGAAGACCAAGTGGCAAGAAAACAGTCGGTAGAAGGGCTCCCCTCTCTTCAAATTGCTGATTGGGAAATCGATCAAGAATTGAAGTTATTAAAGGAAAAAGAAACAAAAACTCAATACCATTTAGCAGAAATCGTCTTACCCTGCGATAGCCCTGATCAAGAAGCAAAAGTAAAAGAAAATCTTAATAATCTTGTTCAGGAATTGCATAAAGGAGCTAATTTTGCAGCCTTAGCCCAACAATTTTCTCAATCTTCTACTTCTGCACAAGGAGGAGATATGGGATGGCTTACAGAAGATCAGTTAGAGCCTGAAGTCAAAGAAGCTCTTTCTTACGTTATGCCTGGTCAACTTTCGGACCCTCTTCGAACATCACAAGGTTATGCTTTGATTGCGTTTATTGAGCGCAAACTCCCTAACAAAGAAGGAGATCTCCTTTTAACGATTGATCAAATTCTACTACCTTTTCCCGAAAACGTCACAGAAGAACGTGCTTATGAGGTTATGCAACTCGCAGAAAGTATTTCTCGTTCAGCGGACAGCTGCCCTGCCCTTGATAAATTAGCCAAACAAAAATATCCCTCGGCTGCTATCCGTCTTATTCGCGGGGAGCCGGCAGCTTCTTTCCCTGAGGAGTTGCAAAAAGTTGTGGCCCCTCTCGATATCAATCAATCAACTCCGCCTCTTCTCACTCAAGAAGGGGCTCTTCTGTTGATGGTCTGTGAGAGAAAGAAGCATAAACCTATTGAATTTACTCGAGAAGATGCAAGAGCCAATATTGTTTCCCGTAAACACAACCTCCTTGCACGACGTGAGTTGCGAGATTTAAAGCGTCATGCTTTCATTGACATCCGAATGTAAATGGAGCCTTTACGCGAGGTCATTTCAGCTTTAAGAGCTAAGAAGAGCTTGGGTCAAAATTTTCTGACCGACCCTCATATTCTCCAACGTATTGTGAACAGTGCCGGTTCTCTTGAAAATTGTACCATAATAGAGGTCGGCCCAGGCCCGGGAGGACTTACACGAGAAATTATAAAGCAACCTGGTCGGGAACTTATCCTTATTGAACAAGATGAACGTTGTTTGCCCTTTTTGACCCCCCTTGCAGCTCATTTTCAAGGAACATTTACCCTTTTAAATCAAGATGCCCTAAAGATCTCTCTTCATACCCTTGGTAACAAGCCACGCAAGGTTATTGCCAATTTACCCTACAACGTTTCAGTCCCCCTCCTCCTCTCAATGCTGGAACATATGGATGAATACGAAAGCTTAACTCTCATGTTTCAAAAGGAAGTTGCAGCAAGGTTAACTGCCTCTCCGTTCACCCCAGATTACGGACGTCTTTCAGTAATGTGTCAATGGAGGGCAAATATTAAAAAACTCTTCGACCTTCCCCCGGGAGCTTTTACCCCAGCACCTAAAGTAACTTCGACAGTGGTTCAGCTAACTCCGCGCTTTCCTCAAGAAGATCTTTCCTGGGAGATTCTTGAAAAAGTAGTTAAAGCAGCCTTCTCTCAAAGACGAAAAATGTTAAGGTCCAGTTTAAGAGGTCTTACGGGAAACCCTCTGATCCTTTTAGAACAAGCCGACATTAATCCTGAAAGCCGGGCTGAAACTCTTTCTGTTCAGGACTTTTGCCGTCTTGCAATGGCATATAAATCTCTCTAATTTAAGAAAGGCCTCATCATGAAACATCTCTTTTTCACTCTTTGGTTGATAACTCCCCTCGCTATTGAAGCCAAGCCCCTGACATTTATCTGTCCTCATGGAACAAAATCGTTTCAAGTTGAAGTGGCTGAAACACCTCAAGAAAGGGCCAAGGGGCTCATGTTTCGCACGACCTTGCCAGAGGATGAAGGTATGCTGTTCCTCTTCCCAGAAATTCAACCCGTCGCCATGTGGATGAAAAATACTATCCTTTCTCTAGATATGGTTTTTGCAAATTCAAAAGGTGAAATCCTTGCGATCTATGAAAATACACCTCCCTTTTCCACACGAAACATTGGTCCAGTAGCTAACACAACTCAAGTTTTAGAAGTCAAAGCGGGAGTTCTTAAAAAACACGGGATAACAAAATCTTGCTTTTTATCGCTTAATCCCTAAGGTCAACCCGTCGGCCAAAGGAAGCAACAGGGGTTCGATGCGTTTGTCATCTCTCAACTGTGCATTAAACCCCCTCAAGGATCGAGGCGTTTCCTCTTGGTTACTCTCATCTACAACCGTGCCGTACCGCAAGGTATTGTCAAAAACAAGTAATCCTCCAGGACGCACAAGCTTTAAGGCAAATTCATAATAGATCCCATAGCGTTGCTTGTCCGCATCCACAAAGGCCATATCAAAAGGCCCTTTAAGGGTTTCGAGGGTTTTGTGAGCCAAACCAAGGTGTAAACTTATTTTGTGAGAAACTCCCGCCACTTCCCAATATTTCTTGGCTATTCTTGCCCATTCTTCATCCTTATCAAGGGTCACACACATCCCCTCTTCTGGTAACGCAAGCGCCATGGCAAGGCTACTGTAGCCTGTGAAAGTCCCAATTTCTAAAACCGTTTTGACGCGTCCCCATTGGATTAAAAAAGACAAAAAATGCGCCTGAAGGGGCGAGATCATCATCCCCGCCTCGGGAAGCTTATCCGTTTCCTCACGCAACTTATGAAGAATACCAGGCTCTCCACGCGAAGATTTTAAGGCGTACAGGGCCACAGAAGGGGGGCAAAAATTTTCTTTCATTTCCTCTTACCTTAGAAAATATATTTCCTTTTGTCAAAATCCTTGCTCCCATGAAGGAGTTGAGGTATATGAGATGTGTTCGGGGTGTAGCGCAGCCTGGTAGCGCGCCTGGTTTGGGACCAGGATGTCGGAGGTTCGAATCCTCTCACCCCGACCATCAATTGGTGTGATCGAATGTCTAGTCTTTCTGAAGACCCAAACTTTTCCAAGTTTCGCGCAGCTCTTTGGCCTATTCAAAATTCTGAACTCAAAAAATTTCTTCCTCTGGGAGGAATGATGTTTTTGGTGCTTTTTAGCTATACCCTTCTTCGTAATATAAAGGATGCTTTAGTTGTTACTGCCCCTTCTTGCGGAGCAGAAGTCATCCCCTTTATTAAACTTTGGGATTTGCCCATCGCTTTTCTATTCTTCTTACTTTACGCAAAACTCAGCAACACTCTAAGTCGAGCCAACCTTTTTTATGCCTGCCTTATCCCTTACCTTCTTTTCTTTGCAGCCTTTGCCTTTTACATTTATCCCAATCGAGAGTTTTTTCACCCTTCGGAAGAAACCATTTCTATTTTAAGAGAAACCTGTCCCCACCTAAAGTGGTTTATTTCTCTTTATGGGATTTGGTCTTTTGCCTTCTTTTATATACTCTCTGACCTTTATGGGAGCATTGTTATTGGACTTCTTTTTTGGCAATTTGCGAACGAAATTACTCGCACCAATGAGGCTAAACGCTTTTACTCCTTTTTTGGATTTCTAGGAAACATTGCTCTGATCGCTTCAGGAACCTTTGGAGAATACCTGGCAAATTTAAGTGACCAACTCTCCTCTCCCTCAGAAGCATGGGCTTTAAGTATCACCTACATGCTCACAGCCTCCATTATTTCGGGATGTGGCGTTCTTCTGCTCTATAAGTGGATGGATCGCTATGTTTTAACGGATCCTCGCTACTATGAGACGGCTAAAAGTGTGGAAAATAAGAAAGAGGATAACAAACCCAAGCTCTCCCTTTTCGAGAGTCTAAATTACCTTCTTTCCTCAAAATATTTAGGATTCATTGCTCTTTTGGTCATCAGCTATGGTATTACAGCCAACATCATTGATGTCACCTGGAAAAGTCAGCTGAAAGAGTACTTCCCTGAAGCTAATGATTACTTTAGATTTATGGCTGGATTTTCCTTTTGGACCGGCGTTGCTACCATGACCTTTATTTTCTTTTCTAAAGGCATTGTCCGCCGCTTTGGGTGGTTTGCGGGAGCGATGGTGACACCAAGCGTTTTTCTTGTCACAACCATTCTTTTCTTCTCTTTCATCCTTTTCAAGGATGTCCTTGAAGAACCCCTTCTTTTTTTTGGCATAACTTCTCTTTATATGGCTGTTTTCATAGGAGCCGCTCAAAATATTCTGGGCAAGGGCATGAAATATTCTCTTTTCGACCCCACCAAGGAAATGACTTATATTCCCCTTG
>JAIESK010000045.1 GCA_019746105.1 Alphaproteobacteria bacterium | reverse complement strand
CAACTGGCGGATTATTTAAGAGAACGTCACCCCGAGGAAATGACTATCGTCATTCAGCATCAATATTGGGGCCTTGAAGTGAATGATCAAGGGTTTTATATCACCCTCAGTTTTAGTGATTCTCAAGAAAAAATCTATGTTCCGTTTCATGCGTTGATTAGTTTTATGGATCCCTATGCCAAGTTTGGCCTTCAATTTACGCCGCCCCCTTTCGTTGAAAAGGAAGAACACTCCACACCTGAAGATCTCTCTCCCCCGAAGGGCAAGGATAACGTTGTTACCCTTGATAAATTCCGGAAGAAATAACTTTCTTTAAGGCTTTCCAGGCCAATTGAGTCTTAAGCTAGAAATAGACTTTCCTATGTTGGAAAACGCATTTTCCAGGTCTGTACTTGTTGCTGCGAAAAAGTAGTGTTCAGAGGCTGGTGCAGTAGCGCACCCTTGATATAAACTTTGAGTTGCTGAGTTAATTGATGCTCCATGAGTATATATGATGGTATAAATCGTAACTCCGTTATTCTTAAGAGTTGTGCACATATTAGACATTTTCGTGTTAACGACAGTTTGTGCTGTTGTGAAATTTGTCGTTCCTAAACGTCCTTCTGCAAGACGTCCGTATCCCGTATAATCGGCATCAGCTGCATAGTTATGTGAGGTATCTGGATCTCCAGGGACACCATCTGGCCAATCATACCATTGGTTCTGACCATCGGTCATGAGAACAATAATCTTTAAAGTGTCTTCATAATTTTTTGGTAGAGTTGAATCAACTCCTGGCCACATTCCTCGCCAATTAGGAGAAAGCATCCACCAGCCAGCATTGAGGCCTAAACTAGCCATAGTACCGCCGCGAAAAGTAGCTTTCATTTGACTAATTTTATTTTGTACAGTTGTTTGTGAGGCGGTTAAAGGAAGCATAGCTACCGGGCATCCTAAATTAGGCCCAACGCCCAAGTTTCCATCCGATCCAACCCACTGATAATTATCTCCAAAATGAAGTCCTGATCCTGAAGGGACGCCTCCAGAAAGGGTCCAGTCGTTATCACCGCGCGTGTTTCCGTTTGTTCCCCAAGGAGGACTTCTTCTACTTTGTGGCCCTGTGGTTATGGGTTTAGAAGCATTTGAAGTGCTTGTTGTTCCACGATTAAGAGGCTGGCCAAAAATATATTGCTGAGCCATGGTTGAAGGATACAAATAAGGCGTAAACTTCGTCGCATCTGAAGTGGGAGGCGTGTCAGTATTGTCCATACCTGAAGCATAATTTGTATATCCCATGGTTGTATATTGAGAGGCTGTGATACCCGAAGGTGCTGGAGTCCGAGCTTCTATACATCCCATCCACCTTCCCCCTACGCTTGTTGAGGTGGGAGCAATATTAGGATAGAGAAACTGAGAGTTATTAACTTGAGCTCTGCCGACAGTTGTAATCCAATTGGTTGGAGTAAAGCCGGTCATATTTATATTGATGGTTGTACTATAGGGAACCACACCAACGTAAAGACCAGAGACTGTATCAACGGTAGCACTTCCATATAAAATGTTGACCAGGTTTGTAGCTCCTGCAAGTAAGTCAGACATAGGACCTCCATACATAGACCCTGTGTTGTCTAAAACAAGCACAACCTCAGCACCCTGAGTCGAAACTTGAGCTTGGGATGTAGCAGCTGCAGAGATGGAATTTTGGCCAAAAAGTGTCATGAAAGTTGTTGGGGAGGTAATCGTCGCAGAGACGGTTATTGTCTTCGAGTCCGAGGAAATTGATACGGTTGGTGCAGTAACTGTCCATGATTTATTTGCAGGAATATTGGCATTGAAAATAGCAATAGCATGTTGCGTCATGTTACTATTATTCCCACCTGCCCTTGCACCTGCAAGCGCAGCAGAGTCAACTGCTCCGGAGACTATCGCGTGTAATTGATAGATCTGCCCAATATCAATGGTTAATCCTAGAAAGCCAAGAATAGGAAGGAGAGCAAGTGCAAATATAATTGCAACAGCCCCCCCTTCTCCTCTAAAAAAAGACTTCATCTTTTTTTCTTTTTTTAATTGAGAAAACATATTTTCTCCTCCAATAATATTTATTATATCATTTTTTATAATATTTTAAATAAAAAGAATTTATTAGCTGTTTGGTAGTGTTATCATAGAACCTTTACGTGGTACTTTAACAGCAAGTGCATATAAAGCTGTTTGATCACTTTGTAAGACATATCCTGGAAAGGTAGGTTGATATGTATAAAATACTTCCGTAACTATAATAGTTTCTCCCGTTCCTAAAAGTAGATTTCCTGGCAGAGCATTCATATTAGTAACCTTAGATCCAGTTGCTCCACTAGGATAACTATCTTGCCACATAATAGCAGGGGGTTTTGAGGGATCTTGCTTGGAAATAGAAGTCACAATTACCTTTCCAGAAGTTTGAAAATTAAAGGGCTCTGCAAGAAGATTGGCTCCTTGTAAAATACTATCTAGTTGTGGTTTTGTTAAATTATCGCGGGTAATAACATTACTAAGTTCTTGCGCGGTTCTGTTCATTTTATTACGACAAAAAATAAAATTTGAAATATCAAACATACCAACAAACAAAAGAAGAAGAACAGGTAAAATAATTGCCAATTCAATAGCAACAGTTCCACGGTCTTCTTTTTTAATTTTTTGTTTCCATATAAGCATATTTTTATTCCTTAACTGGGCTCATTCATTACAACACTAGAGGCTCGTATTGTAATGAAGTCTGAAGAGCTAAGAAGATTCCCTACAAGAGGGGTAAAAAAGTTCCAATCATATGTTAGAGTATAAACAACAACTTGATTTGGAGTCCCAAAATTCTGAGTCCCATTATCGGGAAGTGCGCTAAAACTAGGAACAGCGGCATAGCTTGGGTATGCTGAAACCGTAAGGCGCATTTTAGATGGATCAATCAAACCAAAACTGTAAGTTGTAGCCAGCCCTACGGCTGTTTGGGATGAGGTTTGCCCTGAAACTGTGTTTCCTGTTCTTCCAAAACGTACGGTCTCTAAGATGGCCATTTCCATGGACGTTTTTATGAGCATTATCATACCAACTTCAAATACTCCTAAAAGAAGAATAAGAAAAAGAGGCCCAACAATAGCCATCTCAAGGGCAGTAGCTCCTTGAGAATTAATAAGGTATTTCTTTTTATTCTTTAAGAAAAATCTAACCCACATTTTTTCCGTTGCTGTTACTTAATTCCCTCTACTTATATTTTAACACTGATATAATTATTTTTCACTAAAAAGTTTATATTTATTTAAATAATTTATCTAATATATTGATAATTGCAGGTCCTAATAGAAGTACATAAATACAAGGAAAAATAAATATCATCATGGGGATTGTTAAGAGGACAGGGAGTCTGTTTGCTCTTTCTTCAGCTAAGATAAGACGATCTTGTCTAAATTGTTCTGATATCACACGCATGGTTTGGGCAATAGGTGTTCCATATTGTTCAGATTGTTGAATATTTGAAATGATAGACTTAAAATAAGGTGAATCTAGACGTTCGCTAAAATTTTGTAGGGCTTTTTGACGATCAGAGAACATGCTTAGCTCAATGGATAAGAGGGCAAGCTCATATCCTAAATCAGGTGAAATTTGAGAAATCTCTTGAGCAACTCTTTGAACTGTTGCGTTCAGGCTTAATCCTGCTTCTGTACAAAGCACCATAAGGTCAAGAGCATCTGGAAATGCTTTACTAATTCGCGTCTGTCGTTGTTTCATAAGCTGATGTAAGATGAAATCTACAAGGTAGGATCCCATTAAAGCGGCGCCTAATATAGTTATGGTTTTGTATAAAAGATTCCACTTCATATAGGTAAAAACTATAAATGTGGCAATTCCTGCTAAGACTAAAGTTAATCCAAGTTTAGAAATTCCATAAATAAAAATAGCATTTCCGCCAGAAAATCCTGCCATGATAAAAAGTTTTCGAATTGTCTCCCGTTCTTTATTTCCTGATCTTTGTATATTATCAATAAAATTTCTTAAAAACTGAAATTTGCTTTTCTGAAAACCTTTATAAATTTTTTTAACATCACTTCTATCTTCGTGAAGAAGAGATTTTTTATAACTTACTAAATCTTTTAAACGGTTTTTAATTATATTTTTTTGTTGAATTTTAATTAAAATTGAAAAAACAAAAGCTATTATTATAAATGCGAGAAGAAAAGTAAAAAGATCTATAGTATTGGGCATCTTAATATAATTCCTTGTGTGTCATACGAAAAATTATGATAGTCCCAAGGAACAGAAAACCTCCAGCCATAATAAGCAGATTATTTCCGGCCGGAGTTGTAAATAAAGGTTCTAGATACTTTGGACTTGATAAATAAATCAATAAAAGAGAAACAAAAGGAAGAGAAGTTAGAATGGTAGCAGTGGTTCGGACCTCAGCAGTTAAGGATTTTGCCTTTTTTCGAAGTTGTTCTCGTGCACGAATAACTTTCGATAAATTTTCAGCGGAATCAGCCAAACTTCCTCCCGTTTCTCTTTGCAAAACAAAGACAATTGCTAGCAAACGAAATTCGTTAATTCCGATGCGATTGGCCATATCTGCGAGGATTGTTTCTGCGTTTTCTCCAAGACGCATTCTGTCACATATAGTTTTAAAAGCATTTCCGATGATCCCTTTTTGTTGTTCTGCAACTATTTCGAACGCCTTTTCAGTAGAAAATCCTGCGCGTAAGGCACGACGGATAATATCTAAGGCAA
>JAIESK010000049.1 GCA_019746105.1 Alphaproteobacteria bacterium | reverse complement strand
TACTTGTTGTGAGGAAAAGTTTACCTCCCCCCTTTAAAACCTTAAAGATGGTAGTGAACATTTTTCTAATAATAGGAGGAGGGAGAAAATGAAGAACCATGGATAAGTTGACGTAATCCACGGAGTTTTCTGGGAGACAGATTTCATTTGGAAAATGCCCTTGCTTTAAGGTGATCAAAGATTTTTTTTCCGTCGGAATCCCCCCCTTCAAAACTTTAAGATGCCGTTCATCCAGATCACAGGCGATAACATGACATCCTTCATTAATTAAGGGTAGAGTAGCGACTCCAAACCCACATCCAATATCAAGAAATCGTCCATTAGGATTCCTTTTAGATTGATTTACAAATGCTAATTGGATTTGATCTAGAGAAGGAGACATATACCCCATGTTATTGAACGTGGGGAGATAATCAAGGTTATCCTGTATATTTCTTGCAAGCTTCATAATTATATATTATTATATTTTTTACCTTACTATAGAAGTCAAAAAAGTAAAAGGTACTTTTCATGATATTAAGGTCTTCATCTAAACAGATTTCCAAGGAAATTCAAGAAAAGTTAGATCTCTTTTTTGCTGATTTAAAAACCAACGGCATTTCCTATATAGGCCACGGTATCATAAATTATCAAGGAGATCATACCGGCTATTTTAGCAATAAAGAATGGGGAGAATTTTATATTCAAAATCAATTTTTTTTCCATGAACCTATCCTTGAAAATTATGAAAAGAAAACCTTGGATCTCATTTCGTGGAAAACTATAAAACAATCTAACTCTATCATTCAAGCGCGCACACAATTCACAAAGATTATCTCTGGCATCACCCTTTGCAAAAGCGATGGGGAGTTTAATTCCTTTTTCAATGTGGGATTTGATCAGGACATTGATCTGGTTGCTTATGCCTTTTTCAAGAGAGACCTTTTATTAGCTTATTTTAACATCTTCAATAGCTACCACTTGTCTTGGCGCAAACGGACAAGCAACTGAACAACGCTATCTCAAAATAAATGGCTAATTCAAAAACTCGATTTCTAAAAAAATTTATTACAATAATTGTAAGCTGAATGAAACATGTCTGCTCAACCCTATTTTCTTCACCTAACTTACAGAAGAGTGGCCCCCGTGGTTTAATTGCAAGATCCTGAGTCCCCCTCGTGTTACTCGGGGTCTCAGGATGACACTTTCTTATTTTTTTATACTAAATACAAACGCTTGTCATCCTGAGGAACCCTTTCAAGGGTGATCTCAGGATTTTTTTAACAACATAATTGATTCATTTTAACTACTTAAAATAAAACACATACCCCTGGATTCCCGCTTTCGCAGGAATGACATTTGGAAAGATATAGATGATATATAGCATTCTCTCCAACACTCAGATTACTTTGCTTAACGCTTTCTTCTTAATCCTATATGTTTAGCTCTAGTATTTCTTTGCGCAGCTGGATGCTTTGCTAGTGTTGCTCTTCTCGCTGCAGAGCGGTTTGTTTGTAACCCTCTTTTACTGCTAGTGGTCGTTCTACGCCCCACAGTTTGCTTTGTATTTGGAGCTGGCCTTACTTTTGATGGAGCTGCCTTTGGAGCGACAGGTTTCTTCACAGGTACTACTTTTTTAGTCACGGCTCTTTTGGTTACAGGAGTTTTAGCTGGTGCTTTTACAGGAGCTACCTTAGCAGGCATTTTAACAGGTACAACAGGTTTAACTGGTGCCTTAGGCTTCGCAACTGGTTTAGCTTGGGCCTTGGGTTGAGCTGGTTTTGCAGAGCTTACATTAAGAAAAGAAGCAAGATCTCTATCAAATTCTTGACTCTTCCTGTTTAAAAAGTCTTCCTTCTTAACTCTTTTATCAAAAGTTGATTTTGACTCATGGCTTTGTGTATAAAAATTATGGACCTTACCAGAAGGTAATTTACAAACTACGTAAGGAGATTCGATAATGGACTGAGTTGACGTATACACTTCAGCGTTAGATTTAGATACAGAAAGAGTACGCAGGTCAGCTTGTTTTATATTTTTAGAGGTTTGTAAACCTTCTAAAACTTGATTCAAAGGCAACCTCCGATTGATTAGCACGTCTCCGTATCTAATCTGGGTTGGTGTCATTGCCAAAGGAAAAGCAGGCCTAGGATTATTAAGTTTAAAACCATTTTTATTACTATAAACAGCTCTTTGACCATTCTTAAAATCTATAGCTATGGCTTCTTCAATTAATGTGCGAGATTTGTTTTCATGATTTTGATTGGTTAACCTTTTAAAGGCATTGTTAAAATCTTTAAACCAATCATCAGTATTAAATGTATCATTATTCTTCGCTTCTCGAGTTACCTTACGAGGTTTGCTTTTAGGACCATGATTGGTTGGCCCTTTAAAGAGATTTTCAAACCAATCATCAGAAAATATATTACCATTTCTCACTGCTTCGGCAGAAGACAGTGCAAAAAATGAAAGTGCAGCCGCTAATATGACAGACTTAAACACGGTTTTTTCCTCAAATAATTAATAACGATAGCGTTTATATTGGGTGCATCCTATTAAAAGTCAATGGAAAATGGCTAATTGAAAAACTCGATCTCTAAACAAAGTTTATTACAGTAAATGTAGGCTGGACGAAGCGTGCCTACACTCAACCTTATCACCTAGCTTGCAGAAGAGTGGATCAACTATATTGTTAAAAAGATCCTGAGATCGCCCTTGAAAGGGCTCCTCAGGATGACACTTTCTTATTTCTTATTTCTTATTTCTTATTTCTTATTTTAAATACAAATACTTGTCATCCTGAGACCTTGAGCGTAGCGAAAGGAACTCAGGATCTTGCGGTTAACCGCGGAGGGGTTATGTTAAGGTGGCCCCGCGGTTTAACCGCGGGGTCTAGAAATACAGACACAGGAAAAAAAGGCACCTTCAAATGCGAAGAGTACGGTTCACTTAACGCTTTCTTCTTAACCCTATGTGTTTACCTCTAACATTTCTTTGCACAGCAGGCCTCTTTGCTACTACTGCTCTTCTCGCTGCAAAGCGCTTTGTTTCTATTCCCCTTTTACTGCTAGTGGTCGCTCTGCGCCCCGCAGTTTGTTTTGCATTTTTATTTATAGGTGCAGCAACTCTTTTACTAGGAGCAGCTGGCCTTACTTTTGATGGAGCTACCTTTGGAGCGACAGATTTCTTCACAGGTACTATTTTTTTAGTCACGGCTCTTTTGGTTACAGGAGCTTTAGCCTGTGCTTTTACAGGAACTGCTTTAGCAGAGGCCTTAGACTTTGCAACTGGCTTGGCTGGTGTTTTTACAGGAGCTACCTTAACAGGAGCCTTAGGCTTCGCAACTGGTTTAGCTTGAACTTTAGGTTGAGCAGGCACTGGGGAATTTGTATTAAGAAAAGAAGCAAGATCTCTGTCAAACTGTTGAGTTTTCCTATTTAAAACGCTTTGCCTGTTTTCTTTATCAAAAGATGATTTTGACTCACGTCTCTGCAGTTCAAATTTATGCTGTTTTTTGGATTCTACAACATATCCAGTTGAGGTATAAACTTCAGTATTAGAGGCTGTAATTGTGCGTAACTCAGCTTTTTTTACAATTCTAGATTTTTTTAAGCCTTCTAAAACTTGGCTTAAAGGCATCCTCCGGTTAATTAGCACATCTCCATATCTAATCTCCGTTGGAGTCATGACAAAAGGAGCCGTAGGATTGATATTAAATTTAAGACCATTTTCATTATAAGTGGCTTTTTTACCATCCTTAAAATCGAGAAGAATTGCTTCTTTAATTATCTTGTGGGAGTTGCCGGGAGGATTCATTGGGTCGGCTGGTTTCTTAAAAATATTTTTAAAATCATTAAACCAATCATCAGTATTAAATATGTTATTATCCTTCACAGCTTCAGCAGAAGAGACTGTAAAAAACGAAAGAGTCGTCACTAGAACAATAGACTTAAACATTTTATCCTCCAAACATTAGACAATGATTATCATATCACTCATGTGATATTAAAAGTCAATGGAAATGGCTAATTCAAAAACTCGATTTCTAAAAAAAAATAAGTCACATTAAATGTAGGCTGGATGAATTTTGTCTAGCCTCCCCTGAATTCTTTCTCCCATAGATTGGAGTTTCTATGAAACGATGGATTCGTAAGCTTTTACCTTCTGAGGAAACAAAAGCTAGTGCAACTGCACCGCTTTTTGCCACAAGTACATCCCGACAACCGCTTTGGACACCACGTCAATATGATCGGTTAGCAGAAGAGGGCTATCAAAAAAACATCATTGTTTATCGCTGCGTAACTCTTGTTTCTCGTGGTGTGGCGAGCGTTCCCTGGTACCTTTATAAAGATAGCTCCCGCCTTGAAAGCCACCCTCTTCTCTCCCTCATCCAAAATCCTAATCCTCAGCAAGGGTTGGGCCGTTTTATGGAAGCTCTCACTTCCTATTTATTACTGGCAGGAAATGCTTATATCGAGGCCGTTTCACCTGATAAAGAACCCTTGGAACTTTATCTCTTGCGCCCCGATCGAGTGCGTATTATTCCCGGGAAATCTGGTATTCCTGAGGCTTATACTTATTCCCTTGGGGGACGTACCCTTCATATTCCTGTTGACCCTCTTCAGGGAAACTCTCGCATTCTCCATATCAAAAATTTTAACCCCCTTCATGATTGGTATGGCATGAGCCCCATTGAAGC
>JAIESK010000056.1 GCA_019746105.1 Alphaproteobacteria bacterium | reverse complement strand
GGTCAAATTCTCGTTGAAGCTGCTGGAGGCAGCATGGAGACCCTTGAAGGAACCCCTTTTCTCTATGGTAAGCCCGGCCTTAAAAATCCAGGCTTTAAGGTTTTGGGTCAAAAATCATGATCGTCTCTCCCACGCCAAAAGCCCTTGAGGAAGCTCTTCAATTCCTTCATGCGGGCGACCTTATCGGTCTCCCCACAGAAACCGTTTATGGACTTGCCGCTGATGCAACTCAGGACTTAGCGGTTGCCAAAATATTTGAGCAAAAAAATAGACCTTCGCTCAATCCTCTGATTATTCATGGCGCCACTCAAACCATCTTTCAAGAACATGTGGAATGGGATGAGCGAGCACAATTACTGGCTAATACTTTTTGGCCTGGCCCCCTCACCCTTGTCCTGCCGCGAAAATTGACCTCATCCATTTCTCTCCTTGCCAGCGCCGGCCTTGAGACCTTAGCTATACGTATTCCCCATCATCCGGTTGCCTTAGATCTTCTGAAGAAATTTGGAAAACCTCTTGCCGCCCCTAGCGCCAATCGCTCTGGAAAAGTGAGCCCTACAACCGCAGAACATGTTGCTGAAGACTTTCCGAATCTTTTTATTTTAAATGGAGGAGCGACAACAATTGGTCTTGAATCGACTATTCTTGATTTAACCTCTACCATTCCCTTCATTTTGCGTCCTGGAGGCATTTTACGGGAAGAACTGGAAGCGGTTATTGGACCAATTCAAATGCACGATAGCGACACAATTAAAGCCCCTGGAATGATGAAAAGCCATTACGCCCCTCACCTCCCTTTAAGGCTGAATGCCTTAGGACCTCAGCCAGGAGAAGCTTTTCTTGCTTTTGGACCTACTGCACAAAGTGATTTGAATTTAAGTATAACAGGAGAGCTGCAAGAAGCCGCTGCTAACTTATTTAAAATGCTGCGCCTTCTAGATCAAATGGAATTTACAGGAATCGCCGTTGCATCCATTCCTATGCAGGGACTGGGGCTTGCTTTAAACGATCGATTGCAGCGTGCTGCAGCCCCTCGCGATCTTTGATGAAAAGAATCACCATACCTGCCGCAATAGCACATAAGGATAAATAATAGTTCCGCCATAGGTTGTGAGTCATATCTGCAAGCACAAGTCCAAAAAGAATTGTAGCATTACACACAGCAACAGAAAGACGATCTTTTACATATTTTTCCACAGCCAAAAAGAGAAAGGCCACAAAAAAGCTAAATAATACCCCTCCAAATAGTCCTAATTCAACATAAGCCTGCAGAATACTTTTGTGGGGATGGATCACATTTTTAAATCCACCAATGGCCCCTGGCTTATCAATAATATAACGTGATGAGCTTAAACCCCATCCCAAAAGTGGCTTTTCAAAAAACTTATGTGAATAATATTCCCAGATAAGAAGACGATGGAAATAACTATTATTTAGAAACCAAGAATAAAAACTAACATTTATTAGTTCCATTGGACGAATAACATAAGCATGTAAAACAGGGCTTAGAAGCAACATGGAAAAAGAGGCAATCATAGAAATACGGGTAATCCAAAAAGGTGCCAAATAACTTATAATAAAGAAAGCGCTTGCTAGGATAAAAGCATAGAGCGCTGTTTGACACATTGTTAACTTAATGAGAAGTCCTAGAAGAATAAAAGAAAAGAAAGCAATGACTTTTCGATCTTTCGTCCAGACAAAGGCACAGGTTACAAACCCCAAAAGCCCCAAAACCGACCCTGTAGGTTTTAATAAATAAGGAGGTCGTGCAAAAAATTTGACCTGAAATGTATCCAGAATTGATTGAAACACAAGCAATGCCGCTAGAAAAAGGCCTATAAGGATGAGAGTTTTATACACTCGTGAAATGACAACTGACTTAACCTTTAAAATGGAGGCAATAAATATATAGGAGAATACCAAGGTCATGCTTAAGGAATAAAATGATCTCAGTGCAGCTTTTTCATTGATCGCTGACAAAATACTAAGGCCACTAATGCTTAAAAATAAAACAAAAAAAGTGGCCAAAAAGGGGAGATCAATCTTAAAATTTTGCCACCCTTTTTGCGTAATAAAAAAGGTACATGCCAACAAAGGCAACAAAACCGAAAAGAACTTCGTTGAATAAACACCTGCAACTGCAACGATGAAAGAGAATAAAAGAATTCCTATGTTTTCGTAAGACTCCTTTTTAATCAAAATAAAAAACTCCATTCCTTTATAATATGTTTTGGTATAAGGTTTCTCTAATCATATGGCAACATGAAAATAGATATGCGCTTAAAATTTCTACTTTGTTTTATACTATTCTTATGGTCTTCCTTAACTTATGCAAGCTCTCCAACAAAGGATGCTTTAATTCGGGATGCAGAGATTGAGGATGTACTCAAATCTTATGTTGAACCTATTTTTAAAGTAGCTGGACTCGATCCAAAATCATTGCATCTCTATATTATTAATTCGAACGAAGTGAACGCTTTTGCCATGGTAGGTGGACGTATCGCTATGAACACAGGCCTTATTTTAAAAGCCAACTCGGCCCTTCAAGTGATTGGTGTTTTCGCCCATGAAACGGCTCACATCGCTGATAATCATATCCTTCGAGGCATTGATGCCTATGAAAAAGCTCTTTGGCAAAACTTGCTTGGAACTATGTTAGGCGGCGTCGTAGCAGCCGCTGCAGGAAGACCTGATGCGGGCGCTGCAATCATGATGGGTTCACAGGATATGGCAGGAAGAGGATTATTGAAGTTCTCTCGAACTCAAGAAGGATCCGCAGATCAAGGAGCCGCGCGATTTTTAGATAGTCTTGGTTATTCCTCAAGGGGAGCTCTTGAGTTTATGGAAATTTTACGTAAAGAAGATTTGCTCTCTGAGCAATATTTAGACCCTTATGTTTTAACCCACCCTCTTGTTTCAGAACGTCTTGATTTTTTCCGCTCACATGTCAGTAAGTCACCTCATGCCAATGCCAAACTTCCTCAAAAATTTGAAGATAATTTCAAGCGCATTCAAGTTAAAATCGCGGCTTTTACCCAAAGTCCCGCCAAAACATTATCTCAATTCAAACCCACTGATACCTCTCTCTTAGCTCGCTATGGAAGAGCTATTGCTTATTTTCAAAGTTCTCAAATTTCCGAGGCCCTGAAAGAGCTTGACTCTCTTCTAAAAGAATATCCTGAAGACGCTTTCTTTTGGGATCTCAAAGGCCAAATTCTATTTGAATCAGGAAAGATAAAAGAAAGTCTTACAGCCTTTGAAAAAGCCGTTCATTTGCGGCCCGACATCCCTCTTTTGCGCGTAAGTCTTGCTCATGCCTTAATTGAAAGCAATGACCCCACCAAAGAAGAGCAAGCATTTGGCGAACTCTCTCGTGCCAGAACAGATGAAGGTGATAATCCTTTTATCCACCGGCTTTTAGCCGTTTATTATGGAAAATCTGGAAAAACAGGCCTTGCCGCCCTTTCATTGGCAGAAATGTCTCTTGAAGTGGGCGATTTAAAAACAGCAGAACAACAAGCAAAACGCAGTCTTCATTTTCTAAAGGGCGATCCCATAAATGAAACTCGCGCTAACGACATTCTTGCAGAGATCAAGCAGTTGAAAGACCTTGAATCCAATATTTTTTAACTTCTTCCCTCTCCTTAAATCATTCAGAGAAATCATAGAATTCATTGAAAACTTTTCTGTAGATGAGATTAATAATTAATGTATTGCTTTTTTTATTTTCTATCTGTTACAATATTAATTCCATAAATAAGGGAGATGAAAATGGAAAAGAAAACACTTACAAGTCTTGCAATGATCACTTTTTTAATGACTTCAACGGCTGTTATAGCTATGGGAGACGAAGAAAAACCTGCTACTACAGCATCCGCTCTTCAATTAAAAAAAATTGAGGAACAAATACCCTCTACTCCTCCTAAAAAAGCTTGGTCATTTTTTGGCATCTTCACTTGGGGAGGTTCAGATTCTTCTACCATAGAAGCAAGTCCCGCATCTATGCCAAGCTCTGCCCCTGCTATAGAACATCTTCGAGAAAATTCTGGCCCAACGGAGGAAGAGTTCCTACAGGCAAGCATGAGCCTAACCCGTGATCAACTCCAAGAACTCATAAAAGATGAGATAATACCTAATCCTACTCCAGCACTAACTGTTCCTTCAAGCGATCCCGTAGAATCTTTATCTACGGAACAAGTGGGGGCTCTTAGAAGGCTATGGAATAGATTCTGGGGAACAGGGTCAGCAACAGAAACTAAAGTTCTTCCTGGCGCAGTAATAGAAGAAGATAGAGCAAGTGTACCATCAAGTTCCAATCTCGCAGGGAGTTCTTCTCAAATTGAGCCAGAAGTTCGCCCTAGTGTAAAGTTAAATCCTGCCTCTTTTGCTATCGTACGTGATGACATTAAAGGACGTGGGTTAATGACACCGTTTAGCTTTAACTCACCACAGGAAGGGTCATTTAAAGTCAGTGGCGAAGGGACTCTTTTTTATCAAGTTCTTTCTAAACCACTCATGGATTCTTTT
>JAIESK010000017.1 GCA_019746105.1 Alphaproteobacteria bacterium | reverse complement strand
TCTTAATAGAGTCTTTTGAAATTCCAATAATAATTGTATTCTTTTCTTTAAATTTTGGGTTATTATCACGAAAGGAGCAGGCTTCTTGAGTACAACCTGACGTAGCATCTTTAGGATAAAAATAGACAATGATTTTTTTCCCTCTTAAAGCGGACAAACTAACTTCCCCTCCCTCATCGGTAGGAAGCGTAAAATCCGGCGCACTCTCTCCTATAGCTAATCCCATATATGCCTCTTTTCTGTGTTGGGGTTTAAGTGAATAAAATTAATTTTACCCCACTCTTAACTATGGGAAAAGTCCTCTTTTCA
Organism: Alphaproteobacteria bacterium; assembly: GCA_019746105.1. GTDB lineage: Bacteria > Pseudomonadota > Alphaproteobacteria > UBA9655 > UBA9655 > UBA9655. Next base: position 4,107 of record JAIESK010000017.1, on the reverse strand, counting down.
AAGAAACCTATTCGCCTTCTTGTTTATACCATAGGCTCAATTTTTTCGCTGATTCTTCTTATTATTTTTCTTCTCTTAATAAGGCTATCTTTTTCTCCCATCAACCTTGATTTTCTAACCCCTGATATTGAAGCCAACCTCAATATTCCTCAAGTAGGCATTAAAGGAAAAATTTCACACACACAACTTGTCTGGCGAGAGTGGGTTAGTCCTTTTGAAATTGAACTTCAGAACGTTTATCTACAAAAAGATGAAAATCCCAGCTGGCTGGAAATTGACCATGTGGGGATTTCTTTAAGACTTATTCGTCTTATGATAGGTGAAATTTCCTTAAAACAGGTACGCTTTTATGATCCCTACATTCTTCTAGAAAAGCAGGAAAGTGGGGGATTTTCTTTAGGTTTGGGAAAGAATAAGCCCGAGGAAGACTTCTCTCTCGAAGAACTTCTCCCGTTTCTTGCCCTTGGCGGATCAAATGCAGCTTTAGGAAAACTTAATGATCTCAGTAAAGTTTCTATTATCAATGCCCATATTCAGCTCAGCAATCCAAAAGAAAACCAATCTTGGCAGCTTCCAAAAACTTCTTTTCGTTTAAAACGGAAAAATAATGGTTTCGAATTTTCTATAAAACTCATTCCTCACCAAGGAAAAGGTTCTTTAACCCTTACCCTTGACCATCAGTTAGGATCTTCACGCATTGACTCATCTCTAAAATTCAAAAATGTTTCAATCGAAAAGTTATTTGAGAGTAAAGGTCTCTCCATCTGTCCTCTTCAAACAGAAATAACCACCCTTGATGACCTTTTAAATTTTTTACAATGTTGGGATCTTCCTTTGAATGGCCAAATAAACTTGGGCTTCAAGCCAGAAACCTATGAAATCATTGATGCGCAAGGTGATATAACTTTAGGAAAGGGCTCTGTTGATTTATCTGTCGCAAAGGTTCTTCCCCTCCCCCTTCAATCAGGAAACATTTCCTTTTCTCTTACGCCAGAAGCATTCTTACTTAAGAAAATCAGTTTAATTTCTGATTCAATGAAATTTAATGTTACGGGTGAAATTAAGACCAAATCTCCCTTCTTTTTTACTAACTTTCTTAAGGGGGTAGATAACGTAACTCTTCAAGGAGAGGTGGAAGACCTCCCCCTAGATCATATAGCTGCCCTATGGCCTCAAGACGTTGCCACAAACGCACGTGAATGGGCAACAAAAAACCTGCGTGTCGGGCTTATGACAGAAGCCATCTTCTCTCTTAAAGGTCATAAGGAAGAGACCGGATTTTCCGTTGATGAGCTGAAAGGTACTCTTAAAGGAAAGGATGCTGAAATTAGTTATCTTGAAGGCATGCCTCCCGCTCAAAATGTCTCTGTTCAAGGAACTTTTGATAAAAAAAGTTTTGATTTTACCATTTTTTCAGGAAACGTAGATTATGTAGAAGTGGAAAAAGGCCGCGTTCTCATTTCTGGTCTCGATACAGGGGAAGAAGCTTTAAGCTTAGAAATTGAGAGTGAAGGCTCTCTTTCCAATATCCTTAAGATCATTGACAATAAACCACTTGAATATACCTCCTATGGAGGAATTGATCCTAAAAAAGTAAAGGGAGAGGGACGTATTAATCTTAAAATGAATTTTCCCCTTATCAATGATCTTAAATTTAAGGATGTTAAAGTAACAGCCTCGGGAAAATTTCAAAAAGTTTCTCTTGAAAGACAAGTCACGAAAACTCTTAATGCTCAACTGACCCAAGGAGACTTATCTTTTAACCTTACTCAAGATAAAATGGAAATTAAAGGAAAAGGCGCTTTGAACAAACTTCCCTCAACCCTCCTTTATACTCATTATTTCAAAAATCAAAATCCTAATGAAATTGAAATTCAAGTAGATACAAAGGCTTCTTTTGATGATTTCAAACGATTAGGATTTGATTATACGGAATATGCCCAAGGCCCCACAAACACTCAACTCACCTATCAAAGAACAACCGGGGGACAAAATAAGGTAGCTATCGATTTAGATACCACAGCTGCAGATCTTATCTTTCAACCTCTAGACTGGGAAAAAAAACCTGGCGAAGAAAGTCATATTTCTTTTATTCTTCTTATGGAAAATGAAAAGCTTGCTAAAATTAATCCTATAAGGTTTACATCCCCCACTTACTCTTTTCTTGGAGAGGTCCTCTTTGATAGCAGCGGGGACTGGAAACAAATTCATTTTTCTGACTTTAAAGGCCCCTTTACAGATACCCAGGTTAACATCCAAAAGCTCGATCAAAACGCCTATGAAATTGGGTTTAAAGGCCGAAGTGTCAATTTAGAAAATATTCTCAAGCTTTTAGATGATGATACAAAAAAGCAAGAGCATCCCCCAACGCATCTCAAGCTTTCAGCAGATGTCAGGACTTTAAGACTTGGAGAAGACAGGATTTTTAATAGTATCAATGGATTCGCCAATCTTTTTATCGTAGGTAATGATACCTATTGGAAAGAAGTCCATTTTACAGCCCAAGCGGGTCAAGGGACAGCCAATAAAGGTCAGATGTCCCAAGTCTCTGGAGGAATTTCCTTTGATCTTCATGCCCCCCAAGGAGAGATGCAAACCCTTGAAGTTCGCGCCAATGATGCTGGAATCTTTTTAAAGAATCTCGATATTTATCAAGGCATTAGAGGAGGTTATATTACTATTAAAGCTACAAGGAAAAACCAAGGTCCTTTTAGTGGTGTTTTTAAAATGAAGGATTTTGATGCTTTAGAAGTCCCTCTTTTAGCCCAATTTGCAGCCCTTCTTTCCCCTATGGGCATTGCTAACCTCTTCTCTGGCGGCCATACTTTATCCATGGAGAGCTTTGGATGTTCTTTTGAATTTGGAGAAGAATCCGTTAAAATTCAAAAAGGTATTGGAAAAAGCATATCCCTTGGCTTTACCGTTGATGGTAATCTTGACCGAAAAAAGCGACTTTTCTCTCTCAAAGGGAACGTTATCCCAGCCCGCTTTTTGAATTCCATTTTAAGTAATATCCCGATCATAGGATCCCTCCTTAATGGTGGAGAAGGGCAAGGTATGTTTGCAATTTCTTATACAGTTACAGGGTCCTTTGATAATCCAGAAATCTCCTTGAATCCCCTTACAGCCTTAGCCCCTGGATTCATCCGCAATCTCTTCACCTTCGACGACTAAACTACTCGTATCTCATAGATCTGTTAGCTTTAAGGTATAAATATTATTTTCATCCTTGCAGAAATCTGCGCATGCAAAGTCATGCAAACAAATAAGATGATTCAAATTCTCTAAAGTACATAGAGTCCCATCATATATAACCGAACTCTCACTTTCTGAATCACTTAACCTTTCTATACGAATAACGACTTCAAGAGCCCCCCCTTCTTCAGGATGAGTTTCCCTATTCTCTTCTACTTTTTTAAGAAAATTTCTCGCTTTTTCACTATCTTTAAATTTTAGTTTTTGAACTCCTCCTGGAATTGCTTTTTCAACGCTGAGTTCACGAAAAGTCTTAGATGTTCCTTCTTTTCTAAAGCCAACTATATAATGAAGAACATCATCTGTTTGATTATAGAAATAAAGTGCCTGTGCAGAAGATTGAAACATAAAAAAACAAACGACTAAACCAAATAATTTACTCAATTTAATACTCCTTGTATTACCAAAATTACCATCATCAATCTAAAGAGAAAAACAATTAGACGCGTTCTTCTCCATCAAGGGAAAGCCTATTATGCCTTTTCCGTACAATCAAGATATTTTAAAAATATTTATTATATATTTTCTTTGTCGTATGAATGCCTACACCTGATTCTCCCCCTACAACTAATATAAACAGCTCAAAAAAAGAAGGAGGCTTACAGCCTCCTTCTTTCTTAATTAAACTCCAGAAAAACTACTTCTTTGGAGCTTTTTCTTTAGCTGGTTTTTTTTCTGCAGCTGGCTTTTTCTCAGCGGCCTTAGCAGCTTTTTTGGGAGCTGCTTTTTCTTTTGCTTCAGCCGGTGCTTTTTCTTTCACCTGCTTTAAAGCTGCTCCTAAGATATCACCAAGGCTTGCACCGCTATCCGTTGATCCATACTCAACCATAGCCTCACGCTCTTCATCAACTT
>JAIESK010000034.1 GCA_019746105.1 Alphaproteobacteria bacterium | reverse complement strand
TAAGCAATATTTTCCAGACCACTTTATGGAACTCGTAAGCGTTATCATAGGCCTTGGAACATCCTATAAAGAACTGGACCAACCCAAGTTAGCCATATCTCATTTCGAGGAAGCTTTAAGAATTTTTGAAAATAAGAGGCAATTGAATCATCCATTGATTGCCAAAATCCTTATTGATTTATCGCATCTCTATCTTCTAAATGGCGACCTTGTAAAGGCCGAAGCTTCCATTCTTGATTCAATTGAGATATCTAAAAACAACTCCTGTCGAGAATCCTTTGCAGCCTTAGAAGTCTTGAGTAACCTATACAAACGAAAGGCCGATCTCGCATCAAGCCAGGGTCATGAGAATGTTTCACAGGAGATGAAAATAATGAGCAGAGCCTATTTAAAAGAAGCTTATGAAGCGGCGAAGAACCGGCTGTCCAAGGACTCTCCACATTTATTAAGACTCTATACAGCATTGATGTCCTAAAAAAAGACCCAACTTTTTCAAAGTTTCACCTCCATCAAAAAACATACCCTCATAAGGAGAAATTGTGATATAAAACAATTCGATAATCTTAAAAGTAGAAAGTATTTATGTTAATGAAGGTTGACTGGAGACCAAGGCGATGAATTTCTCAACGCTTGATCTTGCCTTTTTTTGGGCATATTTACTGATTATTTTAGGCGTTGGCATTCGGGCCAGCAGATCTGTTAAAAATCTTCAAGATTATTCCATTGGGGGGCGCAGTTATTCAGGATTTTTTGTCTTCACAACCCTATCCGCCTCCTTTATTGGAGGGGGTTTATCCATTGGACTGTCCGAGAAAGTTTTTACCCTGGGACTGACGTATGTCCTTGCTGTCTGGGGGTTTAGCTTAAAAGAAATCCTCATTGCTCGTTTCATTGCCCCTCGTATGGGGATTTTTCAAAAAAAGATGTCTGTAGGGGACATCATGGGTCAGCTCTATGGTCAAAATGCTAAAATATTTACAGGAATCGCAGGAGCCTTGGTATGTACTGGTGTTGCTGGAGCACAATTCTGCGCGTTTGGTTACGTCACTCACGTGCTTTTGGGGATTTCTCCATTCTTAGGTATATTGGTTGGTTCCATAGTCGTCATCCTCTATTCCACCTTGGGGGGGATGCGATCCATCGTGATCAATGACACCGTGCATTTTTGCGTCCTAGCGCTGACTTTGCCTCCTGTCGCTTTTTTCGGGCTCCATTATGTGGGCGGCCTTGAGGCGTTATGGGACAAACTTCCTGAGTCCCATGGAAGCATGTTGACCTCGATGTCCTCTCTGACTTTGCTAGGGTGGTTTTTGACTTTCTTCTTTGGTGAAACGTTGGTTCCGCCTTATGTACAACGTTTATTAATTGGGCGAACCGTGCAAGACACAGTCCGTGGAACGTTCTTAAGTGGCTTAATCTCTATTCCCTTTTTCTTTATCATTGGCTTTATTGGTCTTATTGCTGTTGTGATTGCCCCTGATCTCAATGCAAATCTTTCCCTTCCTCATGTTATCCAAACCGTGATGCCTGTTGGCCTGAAAGGACTTGCCATCGTTGGTGTCATGGCAATACTAATGTCTTCAGCTGACTCGTTTTTGAATGCTGCTGCTGTTTCTGTTATCCATGATTTCTGGAAGCCTTTTCGTCAAAAACCTTTTACGGAAAGGTCAGAGCTTTGGCTTACCCGATGTGCTACCTTTGTGATGGGAGCAGGGGGAGGGTTTTTTGCAATGAGATGTGAAAGTGCGGTTGATGCCCTCTTATATGCATATAATTTTTGGACACCGCTTATTTTGGTTCCCCTGGTTGGCGGAATTATGGGGTATAAAGCAAGCCCTCGAACATTTTGGGTCAGCAGCGTCACAGGTGTGTTTGGCATGCTGTCTTGGTCTTTCCTTATTGGTTCTTCAGAAAATTTTGACGCAGCTATTGTTGGTATTGCTGTGAACTTTGTTGCTTACGTAACGCTTCGCCATTTTGAAGAAATTGCTCCCCCAAATTCACTCCCCTCGTCTACAAACAACATTCTACCATAACCCTAAGACCTTCCACCACACAGCGCCGGCGCCAAGCCAAATGATCAGGTTGACAATACTCACCATGAAACCCAAGCCCCACCAAGTGCCAAGGGGCACATAGCCGGACCCATAGAGAACAACGTTGGCGGTTGATCCGTAGTGGGTCATCGAGGAAAATAGGTTGGAACAAAAGCCGAGCACAAGGGCAGCCAGAAGCGGTGGTGTCCCTGCCGTAAGGGAAACAGCCAAGAAGGCGGCATACATCGCTCCAACGTGGGCTGTATTGCTGGCAAAGAAGTAATGGCTATAAAAATAGATGAGAACGATCCCAAGGAATACCAGCTCCCAATCGTAACCCTTAATCATCCCCCCAACACTTCCGCTAAACCAATCAACAAAACCTAACACTTGCAGATACTTGGCCATGGTCACCAAAATGCCGAACCACACAAAGATGTGCCAGGCTTCTTTTTCGTTGAGGACGTCTTCCCAACTCAAAACATTAGTGAGAAGCAGCAAACATACCCCAGCCAAGGCCGTTGTTGTCGGATCAATCGTCCAGCGCGCGCCAAATACCCAGAAAAACAGCATTAGGGAGAAAACCCCAACCATCGTCCATTCTTGATGGGTCATGGGGCCCATTTCCTTTAACTTATCTCGCGCGAGTTGGGTGGCATTCGGATGATGCTTTTCTTCAGGGGGGTAAACAAAGTAAAGAAACAGAGGAATCAATATGCAGCTCAAGAGGCCAGGAACAAGGGCTGCGACAAACCAGTTCGTCCACGTAATATCAACCCCTACTGATTTAGCCATAGATTGTGCCATGGGATTGGCTGCCATGGCTGTCAAAAACATGGCGCTGGTGATCAGGTTTCCTTGGAAACACACTTGGGTTAAATAGGACCCGACCCGTCGTTCCGTTCCGTCTCCCACTCGACTCTCTAAGGATTCCGCGATTGATTTGAGGATGGGGAACATAATCCCACCTGCTCGTGCCCCATTGCTCGGGATAAACGGGGCAATTACCAATTCGGTTGCAACAATTCCATATCCAAGCCCAAGGGTATGTTTGCCCAGGAGCCTTACGAAAAAGTAAGCGATCCGCATGCCGAGCTGGGTCTTAATAAAGGCACGGGCAATGAAAAATACCAGAAGAATCAGCCAAATGACAGGATTCCCAAAGCCACTTAAGGCTTGGGAAAGATCCATATCTTGCACCATCACGGCTGTGACCATACTGATCAAACATACTGCCCCTAAGGGGAGCGGGCGACAAATAAGAGCCAAGATCGTCGCCGTAAAGATGGCAAACAAAGACCACGCCTTGGGGTCCATGCCTGTTGGCAAGGGAATAAGCCATATGGACACCCCCATGAGGATCGGGACAAAAAAACGCCACAACTGCGTCATGGTTCTTTCCTTTTAAATTTAAAGTTGAGCTTTGGATACAAGACCCTTGATATGGATACCCTCATGAAACCTCTGGGCAAAGCAGTCGACAACATTTGGCTCACATTTATTAATCTAGTACCGAATATTAGTCATAGCAAAAATACCACCCTACTGAAAGCAACAAAATTTTAAGAGCTGAATTGTCCAAGAAGACAAAAAAAATCCCCGGCCTTAATTACCGGGGAAGGATAGTGTTCAAATCAGGAGTCGTAATTCAAACACCATAGTCGGAATATGTAAAATCGGAGCCACCTTAGAGTCTATCTTGGGACTCATCTTCCTCATTATTTAATTTTCAACCGTATTTAGTGGCTGAAGATTCAACAATTAAAGAACGCGCTCGATTTACAAAGTAGTATTAATGACAAATAAGTCAATGCTATATTTTAAATATATAAGAAATTGTTTTTATATTTTGTATTTTGTTTTTTAAAAACAACATATTAACATTAAATTCTAAATGAATATATTATTCTAAAAATTGAAAATATCGTAATATCAGTTTTTTTATATTTTTCATTGTTAAAAAATAACATAATTAAAAAACAGCCATTTTCCAAAATTCACTTCTCACGCCAAAAAACAAAATAATGAAAAATACTCTAAGAGTGCCATGAAATCAGTGTTTTTTAACATTTAATTAATATTTTATCTATATCTTGGGGTTATAAACCAGATTATTAAAGGATCGAATCATGGCAAGGCAATCTCGGAAGTCTTCTCCTTTTACTCTCTTTGACAATCCTTTGGGAGTTTCAGAACAGTGGGAAAAATCTTGGAAAAGATTTGCCGATCAAGCCACCAAAAAAATGTCCGAGAATATGGAAAAGCTGGGCATGCCTGGCCTAACAGGTACCGGAAAAATACCATCGTCTCCTGCGGAATGGCAAAAGACTTGGAAAAAGACGGC
>JAIESK010000062.1 GCA_019746105.1 Alphaproteobacteria bacterium | reverse complement strand
TTTAGATAATGTCACGTATTGGAAAACATCCCGTTTCTGTCCCTGAGGGGGTTACCTGCCAAATTGCAGGACAGGATATTGTAGTTAAAGGAAAGAACGGCGAGCTTACTGCAAAGGCAAGCAAGGAAGTTCAAATTACTTTAGATGAGAATGGCATCCTTGTTAGGCCAAGTGATGAATCAAAGCAAGCTCGCATGCTCTGGGGAACCTGGAAAAATCGTATCCGTAATATGGTTCAGGGCGTGAATGAAGGTTTTACAGTTCGTCTTGAAATTAACGGTGTTGGTTATCGTGCTGCCGTTGAAGGTAAGACCTTAAAGTTGCAGCTTGGCTATAGTCACGATATTTTATATCCTATTCCTGAAGGGATTCAAATAAAGTGCGATAAACCCACACTAGTTGCCGTTTCAGGAGCGGATCGTCAGCGTGTTGGTCAAGTCGCTGCTGAAATCCGCGCCTATCGTAAGCCAGAGCCTTATAAAGGCAAAGGCGTTAAATATGAGAACGAATATATCGTTCGCAAAGAAGGTAAGAAGAAGTAGTCATGCATCACGAAACAGAACTTTTTAAGCGACGCCAACGCCGTACTCGGTATAAGCTCGCAAAGGTAGCAACTGGACGGGCCCGTCTGTCGGTTTTTCGTTCAAAACAGCATATTTATGCTCAAGTGATTGATGATGAAGGTCATCGCACGGTTGTTGCTGCTTCAACCCTAGATAAGGAATTAAAGGGTAAACTGAAAGCAACGTCAAACGTAGCGGCAGCAGAAGAAGTCGGTAAGCTTGTTGCACAACGAGCTGCAAAAGCTGGAATTAAAAATGTTGTATTTGACCGTGGTGGCTATCTTTATCATGGTCGTGTAAAGGCTCTTGCGGACGCAGCCCGTGGGAATGGTCTTTCATTTTAGGAAGTAGAGAGAATGGCACGAGAAGGAAGAAATAACGGCTCCTCACGCGCAGAGCGCGAAGAAGTTGAATTAGTTGAAAAATTGGTGGCTATCAACCGCGTCACGAAAGTGGTGAAGGGAGGTAAAAACTTTAAGTTTTCAGCCATTGTTGTTGTAGGTGACGGCAAAGGTCGTGTAGGTCATGGAACGGGGAAATCTCGAGAAGTGCCAGAGGCAATCCGTAAAGCAACAGACCAAGCTAAGCGTCATATGATTCGTATCCCTCTTCGTGAAGGACGCACTTTACATCATGACGTGACGGCTTCTTATGGTGCTGGAAAAGTGCATATGCGAGCAGCAGTTCCCGGAACGGGGATTATCGCAGGTGGTCCAATGCGTGCCGTTTGTGAAGCTTTGGGGATTCAAGATGTGGTCAGTAAATCCATTGGCTCTTCTAATCCGCATAACATGGTCAGGGCTACATTAAAGGCCCTTCAAATGATTAGTGCACCCCGCCAGGTTGCCGCGCGCAGAGGCAAAAAAATTGCTGAAATCGTCGGTCGTCGTACTCAAGGTGAGGTCTAAAATTATGATAGAGAAGCAAACAAAAACACTTGTTGTGACTCAAACAGGAAGCCCTCTCCGTAGAGAAGCTAAACAAAGAGCAACTCTTTGTGGCCTCGGTTTGAATAAGATGAACCGGACACGGGAACTTCAGGACACACCTGAAGTACGTGGGATGATTCGAAAAGTTAAACACATGGTAAAAGTTGAAGAGGTATAACCCTCCTTCTAACTTATGGAAAGTAGACGATGAAATTAAATGAAATTCGAGATAATGAAGGCGCCCGTCACAGAAAAATGCGGATTAGCCGTGGTATTGGATCTGGCAAAGGCAAAACAGGTGGACGTGGTGGTAAAGGCCAAACGGCACGTACGGGTGTTTCTATAAATGGATTTGAGGGAGGTCAAATGCCTCTCTATCGTCGTTTGCCAAAACGAGGATTTACCAATATCTTTGCTCTCCGTTTTGCTGAAATTAATTTGGGGCGCCTCCAAGAAGCTCTCACTGCTGGCAAAATTGACGGGAAAAAAGCCATTACAGGTGAAGAACTTGTCAAAGCTGGACTTCTTCGCCGCGCGTGGGATGGAGTTCGTTTGTTAGGAAAAGGCGAACTTAAAGATAAAATCTCAATAGAAGTTGCGGGCGCAACAAAATCTGCAATTGCTGCTGTTGAGAAAGCTGGTGGATCCGTAAAAGTACTACCAGTGAAAACAGAAGCTAAAGAAGAGAAAAAGAAGAAATCTTAATCTAAAGGAAAATCATGGCCTCAGCCGCAGAACAATTGGCAGCGAATATCAACTTTAAGGCATTTTCCAAGGCGGAAGATCTCAAAAAGCGGATTTGGTTTACCATTGGTGTCCTCATCGTTTTTCGATTGGGGACCTATATTCCATTGCCAGGAATTGATCCTGCAGTGATGGCGGAGTTTGCCCGCAACCAAGGTGGCGGCATCTTTGGAATGGTTGACATGTTATCGGGCGGTGCTTTAAGTCGTATGTCCATAATGGCGCTTAATATCATGCCTTACATTTCTGCAAGTATTATCGTTCAATTAATGACGGCTGTTGCGCCTCACTTTGAAGCCTTAAAAAAAGAAGGTGAGTCTGGGCGTCGCAAGTTAAATCAGTATACCCGTTATCTCACTGTTTTTATTGCTATTCTTCAATCCTATGGCGCTGCTGTAGGTTTGGAATCCATGCAAGCAGGCGGTGTTTCGGCGGTGATTGATCCAGGATACTTTTTCCGAATGACGACAGTTGTGACCATTGTGGGGTCAACTCTCTTTTTAATGTGGCTTGGAGAGCAAATCACAAGCCGTGGCATTGGAAATGGGATTTCTCTTATTATTTTTGCGGGCATTGTGGCTAATCTTCCGTCCTCAATCATTAGTGCTCTTGAACTCGGGAGAACAGGAGCTATGTCCTATATCTTTATCTTGTTTATCTTGGTTTTTTCAGTTGCCATGATTGCTTTTATCGTCTTTATGGAACGAGCGCAGCGACGCGTCCTTGTCCAGTATCCTAAACGCCAAGTGGGTAATCGTATGTATGGAGGGGAGAGTTCTCATCTTCCTATTAAGCTGAATAGTACCGGTGTAATCCCTCCGATCTTTGCAAGTTCTTTGATCTTGCTTCCCGGGTCCTTAGCAGAGCTTTCTGCAGGTAAGGGACCTGAGTGGTTGCAAATGATTTTTGGATCCTTGCATCATGGTAGTTTTATTTACCTGACGTTATACTTATTTTTAATCGTCTTTTTTGCTTTCTTTTACACATCAATTGTATTTAATCCGCAAGAAACGGCAGATAACTTGAAAAAAGCAGGGGGATTTGTTCCTGGGTATCGTCCAGGGCAAAATACGGCAAATTACCTTGACTCTATAGTGACGCGCCTTACGGTGATTGGTGCAGCTTACTTGGCTCTTGTTTGTGCCGTTCCTGAGTTTTTCTATGCAGCTTATTCCTTACCCTTCTATTTAGGAGGGACGACCTTCTTGATTGCGGTTAGTGTTCCTATGGATACGGTTGCTCAAATTCATTCTCATCTTTTGGCCCACCAATATGAAGGTCTTCTAAAGAAGACCCAGTTAAAAGGGTCTCGTAGATGAACATTATTCTCTTTGGACCTCCAGGCGCAGGGAAAGGGACGCAAGCCCGTCTTATTCAAAAGCGGTACGACCTTGACTTGATCGCAACTGGGGAGATCTTAAGAGCGGAGATTGCGAAAAAAACCCCTTTAGGGGTTCAAGTAGAACAAATTATGGCAGAGGGAAAGTTTCCTTCTGATGATATTATTCTGAGCCTTTTTAAAGAACGTTTAGATAAGGTGAGTGCTAAAGGCCTTGTTTTGGATGGCCTGCCCCGTACCTTAAACCAAGCGGAAAAAATTGCTCAGGCCTTTGAGGAGGCGGGTTGCGACATTAATGTTGTGATACAATTGGCCGTAGATGAAGAAGAGCTTATCAAAAGACTTTCTTCTCGGGTTGTTTGCACGGCTTGTGGAGCTCCTCATACGGCTAATTCTTCTTCCCTTGAGGGAGAAACTTGTTATAAATGTGGTTCAAATCATTTTGTTCGTCGGACAGATGATGAACCGGAAGCCATAAGGAATCGGTTTAAAATTTATAATGAGAAGACAAAACCGCTTCTGGATTATTATTCTAAGCAAGGCCTTTTAAAGGTAATTGATGGAATGCAGTCCGTAGAAGAGGTCAATAAGGAAATTGAAACCCTATTAGGGCAAATGCAAGTATTGACAAGAAAGCCTGGATGCCTATACTCCGCACAGGATATTTAGGCACCATGCAAAAAGTGTATTAAGGAGAAGT
>JAIESK010000046.1 GCA_019746105.1 Alphaproteobacteria bacterium | reverse complement strand
CGATCTCTGCCAGACTACATGATCCCTTCATTCTTTGTGTATATAGACAAGATCCCTCTAACACCCAATGGTAAGCTCGATCGAAAGGCTCTTCTTCTTATTAATATTTTTGGAAATAAAAATATAAGTTTCATTAATCCATTTAATCATGTGCAGCTGTCTCTTCTTAAAATTTGGAAACAAATTTTGAAAACAGAAGAGATTAGTATAAATCATAATTTTTTTGAAATTGGGGGCAACTCTATTTTAGCTATAAGATTAGTCGAGCAAATTCAGAGGTTTTTTTCTAAAAAAATATCCTTTACAGATATTTTTAAAAATCCAACTATTTACTCTTTTTCTAAATTATTAGAATCTTCGTCTACAAATCCTTTTGAATCTCCCATTATCCCTGTACGAATAGGTAATGAAGAACCAACACTATTTTTAGTCCACCCTGGAGGAGGCCTAGCTTTTTGTTACACAGGCTTAGCTCCTTACATAAAAACGCCTATATATGGAATAAATAATCCTCATTTTAGCAATCCGGAAGATGGTTTTAACTCACTAGAAGAAATAGGCACACATTATGTAAAATTAATAAAAGAAATTCAAAAAAAAGGCCCATATTATCTTGGAGGGTGGTCGTTTGGTGGATTAGTGGCCCTGGAAATCTCACATCAACTTGCTCTCCAACAAGAAGAAGTGAAACGGCTTATACTCATTGATACGGATAATCCAACAAAGCTGAAACGAAATTCTCAAAAAAGTAAGAACAAAGAAGAAGAAATTCAAATTACCCCTAATGAACAAGATTTTATCCTTCCACAAAAGTTAAAAGATCTGATAGACCGCAATCTTAAAGCCTGTAAACTTCAGAATAATTATATTCCGCCTAAGTATGAAGGAAAAGTGTTCTTGTTAAGAGCAGAAAATAAAAATAAATTTGGAAAAAAAATAAAAAATAGAATAAAAAACCATGATTGGAAAAGATATATAAAGCATCTCAAAATCTTAGACATACCAGGAGATCATATTAGCCTTTTTGATCATGAATATATTACATCAACCGCAGACGCTATTAAGTTTGCAATGGAGGAGCCGACTACTTGAGCGTCTTTTAGGAACCTCCAAGTAAATTAAAAATTATTATTACGCTGAAATCCAGCATTGTTCATGTAACACTAAGATTCATACATCATATATATTCCGATGAATTTTCGGTGATTACTCTCCAGAGTCGACCGTTTGTAAAATAGATTAAAAAGAAATATAAAAGTTGAGAATGAATTTATCCCATTGAAAAAATAACTTGCATTTTAGGAGTAATTTAAGAGATAAGCTTTAGGAACTTAGTACATTTATGTAACCTGAGGGATTAAAAATAATAAAATTTGTCGCAGAATAAAATCAACTGAGAGTTAAAGTGCAACGACATGATCTGTAAACAGTAACAAGTGAATTCATTAAAATGATCTTTTTAATTTCCTCAAGATGATATGAATTTCAAATATAAAAGAGAGACATGGCAGGAAGAAGATGAAGAATACAGACCTTATAACATCAACAATGATATAAAAACGGCAGCTAAAGATATAAGATCGTTTTGCATCATCTTCTCCTCTATAGTCCCAATTTGAACTCAATTCACCGATTATAGAAAAAAATTAATGAATTCGTGCGTAATAATTTTTATTTAAGAATATTTTAGAATTTAGACAGACCATCAATGAGTTTATTAATAAATGACAAGGAATTCATCTTTTCCATGAGTGATCATATTAATGATATCTTTCAGACCTTCAACAAGAAGGCTTCAAGTTCAATGGATATATACTAAATATGAGTTTTCCTTTATTCCAAGAAGCAATTAATATTTTATCAAATATATTTGAGAAAAAAATAAAAATTCAGTCAATCATAATACTAAGCGAACCAAAAAGAAGAAACACAATTCTGAGAATTAATATTCAAAATCCTAAAAAAGAAATGCCCAAAAGTTTGATCTTTAAGCAACCTTGTTTAGATTCTTCAAAGAAGAGAAATGATTCTTTTTCACGCTTCGCAAGAGATTGGGCAGGGCATGAATTCTTAAGTCAAGTAAAATCAAAAGAACTTTCTGTCCCTCAATTTTATGGAGGTAGTATTAAACATCAATTTATTTTTCTTGAGGATTTAGGGGAACACCATGAGAGCCTTGTTGATTACTTATCAAATGATAATAAGAATCATGCTATTGATGCTCTTCATCGATTTATGAAGTGCCTCGGGCAATTACATACTAGTGGTTATGGAAAAACAGATTTATATTTTAACATTTTAAGGAAATTAAACCCAGATATGGCATCCTGCCAAGAAGACCTAAAAATGACTTTTGCTACTCTTGTCCCTGAGCTTAAATCTGCATTCAAAATCTTCAGCATTTCTCAATCAGAAAATTTGTGGTCAGAGATAAACATGGTTATTAAATCTTGTTTGGAGCCGGGACTTTTTACTACCTTTATTCATGGAGATAATTGCCCAGATAATGTTTTTAAGAATCCAGATAAAGATGAGTTGTATCTTATTGATTTTGAGTGCGGAACTGTGAGAAGTGCACTGTTAGACGCGACCTATCTCCGTATGAGCATGCCCACCTGTTGGTATTCCAATGCTATTCCTGAAGACCTCATCAACTCTCTTGAAACAACATACAGGGAAGAACTGATAAAAAAAATTCCAGCCGCAAAAGATAATGAGGCTTATCATACTGCCTACACAAATGCTTGTGCTTTTTGGATGCTTTATATTATTGCAGAAGTTGAAAAATTTATGTTTAAAGATATCTATAACTCTGGATCTATTTCTGAAAAGTGTTTTTCAAAGTCAGATAAAAACTCAGGGCGTTCAAGGACTTTATCACGCTTGCAGGCTTTTGTTTGTATATCAAAAAAAAACGACAAATTACTGCATCTTAGATCCGCAGCCGAGGAAATCCTAGAAAAACTCAAAAGTATGTGGCCAAATGCAAAGCCTCTTGATTTCTATCCGGTTTTCAGAGAGAAAAAACCTTTTAGCAAGAAAGAGAAAACTTAATGGATCGACCATTTGCCCAATTGAGCCGATCAAGTAAACAGCTTGATTTGAGGAAACTACGTTTTGCATCCATCAGTTTATAAGCAGCCACGCAGAGCCCCTATAGAGAAGAGATTGAATCGCTATGCCAGGTTTCCTGAGCGTCCGAGGGGCGGCCTCTCTGGTTTGTTATGGTCTATGGGGGAATCCCTCATGATTCTAACAACAAGGGGCAGACCAACTTGAAAAATTGTAGAGGCTTATTTAGTCGGCCCTGAAATATCATGTAATGTAATGTGTTGAGTTAAATTGATATTATTGGAGAAATGAGGTGCAATAATTGGAAGAAAAGAAGCTAGCCCCATCGAAAGCTTGCAATATGAAACCATCAAAAACCGACACATCTCAAACAGAACTTTTTAGAGAACGCCTATCTAATGAATTGAATCCTCGAGAGCCCCTGTTTATTCTAGCAGGGCAAATCAACTAGTCTATATTTGAAGATTAACAATTCTTCAGGGCCGACTATTTATTGAATGATATAATTAGAATAACGTTCACTTTGTACATCCTCAAGCTATTATTCAAGAGATTGAAGAAGCATTAGATTTAGCACACTTTCTTGAATTTATCAAAAAGCTTCCTCAGGGCTCCAACACGATTGTATGGGATCGTGGTTTAAAATTATCGGGAGAAAAAACAACGGCTTTCTCTTGCACGTTTATTTCTCAAAAAATCAAAAATTTGTATTTTTGATGAAAGCACCTTATCTTTAGATAAAGACAGATATTTTATCATTCAAAATAATATCGAAAAATTTCTTCCTCATGCAACAAGATCATTATTACGTATCGTCCATACCTTGCTCATATGCTCGATCAAATCATAACTCTCAATGGCTCTATTGTTGAAAAATCATTTACTGCTATTGTGGTATCAGCCACATAAATGTGAAAAAAAGCTGTCCTAAATAACACGAAAAAGTGTCTCCTATTTCACAAAAACTCCCCCAACAACATTAGAAGCTTTGATTAAGTCTTCTCTGGCCAAATGCGCGTAGCGTGTTGTAGTGCGAATATTTTTATGACCCAATAGTTTGGCAACTTGGTAGAGATCTAATCCTTGTTTAATAGCAA
>JAIESK010000066.1 GCA_019746105.1 Alphaproteobacteria bacterium | reverse complement strand
CAGCTTTAAATAATGTTGGCTCAGCCTATATGGGAATATATCTTTTTGAAGGAAAGCAAAAAGAAAATCTTAAAATAGCTTCTAATTATTTAAATAGAGGTTTAAAAATTTTTGAAAAGGAGAATGCGGATGAGAATACTTATAAAGCATATAATTTCCTATATCTCCTAACTAAGTTTAACCTAGCCTATACAAAATACCTCTTAGGACATACTCAAGCTCTTGAGTCTGCAAAAAAAGTTCTCATAAAGCTTGAGAACCTTATGAATACTGATCTTTTTTGTTTGGCAGGACTTTGTCGACGTATTGCTCACATGTACTTAGAAGCTGACCAAGAAAAAGAGGCAGAAAAATACGAGAAAAAAGCAGAGAATATATGGAAAGATAATAATAACCATGATTTTTCATTACTTTATGAACAGAAAGGAGATTATTATTTAATTAAATCAGAAAAATGTGGTTCTGAAGAAAAAATGGAGCTTTTGGTCAAAGCAAAAGAAAACTACGAAAAAGCATTATCTATCACTTCCGGTAGTGATTCAAACCCCCTTCTACTAAAGCAATTGAAAAATAAAATTAATAACATCAACATAAAATAATAAAAAGAAGAGATAATTATCTTATCTCTTCTTTTTATTTTTTAGACAATATTATAAAAGAAAGCCTAAATGCTTACAATCATTTCTGCTTCAAAATTTTTTATTTATTTACCTTTCGTAGAACCAGATCCTGCCGTAGAGCCAGGACTTGTAATACCAGGACCTTTTCCTCCCCCAGAACTACAACCCATTGTAGGAAGAGAACCTTTTCCAGAAGCAGAAGCTTCATTACCAATTATATAATCGAAACAGAAAACTCCACATACCGTGACAACGGCAGCTAAGACTATGGTTTTAAGAGACATTTTGGAAATAATTTTTTTAGACATAAAATGTTTTCCTTTTCTATATTTGTTTTTTGTTTGCATCGTAAACAACTTGACTTTCTTTTTATCTAATCATTACGACATAATAATTTTCAACCAATGTTTTTTTAATGTCAAGAATTTTTTCCCACGATATTTTAAGTCTTAATAGCCCCAAAGTAGGGAGAATAATGTTCTGCGGGATCTTCTCCGTGAGTTACTTGACCCAACCTTTCCTTTGCCAAAAATCGAGTTTCTTTGGTTGTAATGGCGCCATGAACACCAATTTTAGGTTTTTTCTTAATGCGATCGGAGTTCCTATAGATGCAGTATGTTTTTCTTTCACTCAGTAAAGCTAAAACCTAGCTCCTTAACTCAGCATTCACAAATATATTGAAAAATAAGGAATTTTAATGGTGCCGAAGAGGTGAATCGAACACCCGACCTACTGATTACGAATCAGTTGCTCTACCAACTGAGCTACTTCGGCATATCCTTGGTTTTTAAAGAAAGAAACTCCTGGATGCAAGCATCTTTCGTAAGGAGCGATGATAGAGTGAGGCTAAAAAACAACAAATAGCTTAATCCACGAAAGGAAAGCGAAGGGATGGAATTGACAGGAATAGGAGAAACTCATAAAATTTTTCTTAGCTGAGTTAACAGCCGTTTAATAAAAATATAACGAGAGGAAAATATTTCATGAAATCTTTACTATCATTATCTGTTGCTACGGCAACACTGCTGCAGATGAATATAGCATCAGCGGTAGATGTAATTCCATCTAATGACGTTCCAGCAAGTGAATGCAATAGATGGGCAGAAGAGCAAGAAGACCCAACCTATAAAGCTCATGCCCAAAAGCGGTGTCAAGCAATTGTAGATTGTAATGAAAATCAATCAGATAACTACAATGATTGGCATGAATGTCTTTTTACTGCAGAAAGCGACTTTCAACGCGAAACGGCTGGTGTCGTTCCCCAAGGGTCCGGAATGGGCGCTGAAACGTCTGCAGTAACACAACCTGCTGATTCTACCTCTAGTCGCCCAGAACGTGAAAAAGGTTTTAACTTCTCGAAACAGGGTGACTAGTCGTTAGAGATTAATCATAAAAAATATCCTGAGACCTTCAGCACAGTGAGAGGGGCTCAGGATTCTTTTCAAGCCACAAGAACACAAAAAAAGCTTCCCGACATAGCACAGATTTTTGCCTAATCGGGAAGCCCTTCAGAATAAAATATTTTACTTTAATGGCTACTCGCTAACTGTCTTCTTTTCTACTTGGCGCTTCAAACGACTTGTAGACTCTGTTAATTTACGATGGGGAGTTGCTTTTAAGAAAGCATCAATTCCCCCATTCTTTTCAACAGTGCGCAACCCAGCAGTTGACACACGCAAACGGACTTTTCCTCCAAGGGATTCACTCAAGAAAGTAGCTTCTTGTAAGTTGACCCCAAAGGTCCGCCGAGATTTATTATTTGCGTGGGAAACGTTGTTTCCAGTCATTACTTTTTTTCCTGTAATGTCACATTGACGTGTCATGATGCTTTTTCCTCATTCAACTAAAACTGTCACAGATGTAAGTGAGATTTTGCAAAAGGTCAAGAAAGTTCTGTCTCTCTATTATCTTAAACTGATGAGGAGTGTGGAAAAAACAAGAAACACATAAAAAACAAGCCCCTTAGAAACGAAATACACACAATTTGTACATTATGAAAATGCCATACTTATATCAAACTCTTTACAATAAGCCTTGCCATTCGCTCACCCGACTCAATAGCACTTTCAAGCGTACCCAAAACAGGCAGAGTTGTTGTATGCTCCCCTGCAAAGAAAATCTGGTCTTTAACGGGCCTGAAAATGCTCCGAACTTCTTCTCCTCTTACGGTAATAATCTCATTTAATAGGGTTGATCTTCCTATGCCTCGATTAGAATAGGACCCCTTTGCGTAGGGGTCTTTTATCCAACTTTTAAAGACAGCTCCTTCATAAGAGGCGAGTTGCATATCGTGCCCCTCTTCCATAGTGTTTACATTAATTTGGATGTCCTCTTCTTCCTTTGAAAGAAAGGGAATTTCCTGATCAAACAGAGACTTGGCACTCTTTAGGTCCAAGATTCCTTGTTTTCCTCCTATATAAAAAGTCATAATAGAGTCATCTCTATTCAACCAACTCACGAAATAGGGCAAAATCATAAACTCGCATTTCTTGTTTTTTAGGGTGACAGGAAATAAAATTTTAGAATTAGTTCCATATTGAACATTTTTTATATCAAGAAGTTGTTCTTGAGGAAGCGTATTTGAAGCAAATTCAACATCCTGATAAAGGGAACAAGGAATTGTCAAAAGAACAATGTCTGCAGAAATCTCTTGATTCGTATTAAAGGTGAGAACCATCTTTTGCTGCTCCTTGCGAACAGCTGTAAGCACAGATTCATACTGAATCCCATGCTCAAGCTTATCACTGAGAGTAAGAGGCAATTTAGCATTTCCTCCTTTCAGGCAAAGCCGTTTTACTCCCCCTGGCTTACCCTTATCCTCTATGGAGAGGTCTTGAAAGAGTGAGAAAATCTCATAGAGGCTATCAATACAACTTGAATCAAGCGTTTCCGGATCTGACCCTTCATAGGTTGTCAAAGCGCGCGTAAAAATAGAGCGAAGCTCCGGATCTTCCTTAAATACACTCTCAATAACTTCTTGAAGATTTGCAGAACAAGAAGCGACTTCTTCCATAACTTTCCATAAATTGGGAGGATTTTTAAACTTACCTATAACTTCTGAAAAGGAAGTTGTTTGTTTACCATTTGTATGGATACAAGAAAAAGGTTTTTCAAAATGAATAGTTTCAAGATTTAACTCCCTCATGAGCTTTAAACTATAGCGCCCCTCATTCCCATCTAAGAAATTTTCTCCTCCCAATTCTCCATAACTCTCTCCTATTTTAACCGATAAAACCCGTCCCCCAGACCTATGACGTGCCTCATAAACTTGAACATCATGTCCCATTTGTTGCAAGCGATAAGCGGCAGTTAATCCAGAAAGCCCCGCTCCTACAATAATAATTTTAGGCTTGTTTTTTGAAGAAAATGATCTTGTGGCCATTTCTTAGACTGATTCTAAAACAGCTTCCACATGACCAGGAACTTTAACATTTCGCCAAATTTGGGCGATTGTTCCCGCCTCATCAATCAGGAAAGTTGCCCGTTCAATACCAAAATATGTCCGTCCATACATAGATTTTTCAACCCAAACTCCATAT
>JAIESK010000087.1 GCA_019746105.1 Alphaproteobacteria bacterium | reverse complement strand
CATATTTTAGCTGAAAACTAAGAGCAGCTCTACCTTTTCTATACCCTATTTATATTTTCCCCGGACACTACTGCGCCTTCGCGGGGATGACAACCAGGGGAATTTTGCAATTTCCTTAGTTTCGAGCCCAAAGTATCAATGAATAGGTATGGGAGCAATGAAAATTTAGTTCAGCCTATAGACAAATTGTTCAAAATCATGTGTTATAGATAGATAAAGTTATCATAAAATTTAAAGCGGATAAGAAGCATGCGGCACATCAAACAAAAAGGACTTAAGGTTGTTTCCCTTTGTTTGATATTTTGTTTTCTCCTCGCCCATGATGTCTTAGCACGAAAAGATGCATCCATTGTCATCTGTGCTGAAACTGGCAAGATCCATCATGAACACCAAGCCGATGTAGTTACCCATCCGGCATCGCTCACAAAAATGATGACTCTTTACATGACTTTTAAGGCATTAAGGGAAAAAAAACTCTCCCCTCATCAAATTCTCCCCGTCTCTCATCATGCCTCAAAACAAGCCCCCTGTAAGCTTTGGCTCAAACCGGGGTCAACAATTACCG
Organism: Alphaproteobacteria bacterium; assembly: GCA_019746105.1. Classification (GTDB taxonomy): domain Bacteria; phylum Pseudomonadota; class Alphaproteobacteria; order UBA9655; family UBA9655; genus UBA9655. The sequence goes on along the minus strand of JAIESK010000087.1, from coordinate 3,134 downwards.
TACGAGAAGCCATCCTTGCGCTCATTACAAAATCGGCCAATGATGCTGCTGTTGTTTTGGCTGAAGCCCTCGCAGGGACGGAAGCTAAATTTTCTCAAATTATGACGCGCCAAGCTCAAAAACTGGGCATGACTAAAACTGTTTTCAAAAATGCGTCAGGCCTCCCTAACATGCAACAAGTGACAACAGCGCGTGATATGGCGACCCTTTCTCGCTCCCTATACAAACATTTTCCTGACTATTTTCACCTCTTTAAAACACCCAAGTTTGTTCATAAGGGTGTGGTTCACAATAATCACAATAAGCTTTTACGATACGCAGACTTTGAGGGAATTAAGACTGGTTTCATTAATGCCTCTGGCTTTAATTTAGCAGCCTCCGTTGTCCGAAATAACAAACGAATTATTGCTGTTGTAATGGGAGGAGAATCAGCACAACTTCGAGATAAGAAAATGCTAAAACTGGTTGATGCAACCTTCATAAAAATAAAGGGAAAGCCTTCTCTTCGTAATGAAAACAACTCTGATTCCATTGAAAATTTAATTCAAACCTTAGGGCCAACCACCCCCTCTCAAAAAAGTCATATTACACATGCGACCTTTCTTACTAAGAAAGGAGCTGTGAAAACCTCAAAAACAAAATACAACTCCGTTGATGAGATTTTAAATGTCATCGAGGATAAGCCTAAGCTTGTTAAAGCAAAGTCGTCCTCTGCAAAAAAGCCTCAGAAAGCGACAAAGCCCAAAGTAAAAGTTGCATCAACGCAAAAGCTTAAAGCTAAAAATAAAAAGAGCCCTATGACAAATGCGAAAAAACAAAAACCAAAAAAACGCTTAAAGCAAGCTTAGGAATTCACCTGCCATGAGAAAAGTATTTTTAAGAGTATTTCAAAACCCTAAGGGTTGTCATCCCCGCGAAGGCGGGGATCCAGGGGAATATTGGGTTAAGACATTATCTTTAAGGACAGAAAATACAACTTTAACAAGAATTCTATCTTGGAAAATACGAACAAAAGTAGTTCTTTTCAAAGATTTTCTGGATCCCCGCCTTCGCGGGGATGACACTATTGGAAAGATTTTGAAGTTTGCTACATTTATTTTCATTTGTTGCTTCTCGATAAGCACTTTCTCCTCCCTTAACGCAACCCCACGCAAAGTCATCATCACACGTCATGGGGACAAAGTTCCTGGAGGATTTTGTCTGTCTCTTCAAGGGCTTGAACGGGCTTCCGCCTTTGTTCATTACTTTTCAGATTTAAATACTTACCAAGCGCCGCCCATAACCCATATTTTTGCAGCCTCTCGGGAAGGGAAGAAACCTTACATAAGGTGCAAGCAAACTTGTAAGCCTTTGGCAGATTATTTAAAAATTCCCATGAACACCGACTATGCACCCGACCAACTTACTGAAATAGCTAACGAAATTCTTACAAATCCAAAATATAATGATGCCTCCGTTTTATTGTGTTGGGAGCATAACCACATCCCTCCTCTAATTGTTGCATTGGGAGGAGACGATCCCGGCCCTTGGGATGATAATATTTTCGATCAAGTCTACCTTTTGAGGTATAAAGAGGGGAAAAAACCTCAGGTTCAAAAAATACTACAGCAACTCATGTATGGGGACAGGGCCACTTTTTCCTCTCCACCCTCTCCCTTGCCAGAAATTGCTGTTCCGTGCCCGAAAGATTTTTAACGTGACAGATTTAGAACCAGGTCTTTATCAACATTATAAAGGTAATTTTTACCAAGTCCTTGGCCTTTGCAGGCACTCTGAATCTCTTGATATTTTAGTGGTTTACCAAGCTCTTTATGGAGATTATGGTCTGTGGGTCAGACCACCTGAGATTTTTCAAAGTACGGTAGAGCAAGACGGAAAGCAGGTGCCGCGCTTTAAATTTATAAAGTCCCTTAAAAATGCCCCTCCAACATTACGGTAGAAAGTTCTTCTTCAATAGACTTATAACTTATTAAAAAAGGAAAGATTATGAAACAGTCAAAGAAAGTCGCCAAACTCTTAAGTGCATTGTTCCTAGCTACCTCTTCTACCGTTCAGTGTGCCCCTGCAGAACCCTTACAGAATACACAACAAGCCGTTGACTTTTTTACCCATGAGCTGGAATTCAAGACAAATCCTCATGGAGTTAAAGCTGTGGTTGATGGAAAAGTTAAAAACGTGACTATCGTCGATTTACGTACTGCTAACGATTTTGCCAAAGGACACATTCCTGGTGCAATCAATGTTCCTTGGGATCAACACAAAAGCTTTGATGGCGATGAAACAAGCTTTCCTGAATTAAGAAAAGATGGCTACAATTACGTTTATTGCTATGAGTTATTATGCAACCTAGGGCAGAAAGCAGCCAAAAAGTTTGCCTCTCTGGGCTATCCCATTAAAGAAATGGTTGGGGGCTTTGATGAGTGGGAGAAGAAAGGTCTTCCCATTGAAAAATAGTTAGCCACTTCCTCATATAAACAGTTCATAAGAAAGTTAACCTCTCCCTGTTGTGGGAGAGGTGATTCTAACTCGCCTGATAAGTCAACTTTATCATTAAGAAAAGAGCGAAAAATTTGTGATAAGCCCCTTAAGAACGCACCACCAGCTTCACGATAATCATTAGTGATTAGATGATTTCTAATTTAATACTCAAAGCATTTCAAGTTGCCGGGCAGGCGCCCAAGGGTGAGCCCAATGAGCGTATTCTGATACGTGACAGAGGGCGAATCCCGAAGGGCAACGCCCCCGGAACTTGAAAGGCGAAGAATATTAAGCGGCTAAAGCTTTTTGTGCTTGATCCACAATGACTTTAAAAGCTGCGGGCTCATGAATGGCAAGATCCGCTAAAACCTTACGATCAATCTCAATCCCAGCTTTGGTCAGTCCATTGACGAATTTTGAATAGGTCAAACCATGTTCACGAGCGCCTGCGTTAATACGCTGGATCCATAAACCACGGAAATCGCGCTTACGATTACGGCGGTCGCGATAAGCGTACTGTAGGGCCTTCTCAACACGTTGCAAAGCAATGCGATAGCAGCTCTTCGAGCGACCACGATATCCTTTTGCAAGCTTTAAAATCTTTTTATGACGGGCGTGGGCTGTTGTTCCACGTTTTACATGTGCCATATCTCAAT
>JAIESK010000081.1 GCA_019746105.1 Alphaproteobacteria bacterium | reverse complement strand
AAAATCCTTAAAAAGACAATGAAGGGGCTTACATAGTTCTGAAAAATTTACAATCGATAAAAGCTTGCGATAGGCGTGATCTTTGTGGACGAGCTCATCCATCGAGGGCTCTAAAAAAGACATTTGTGGACTCCGAATTGTTTTGAATGCCATGGAGCCATTATATCTTTTGTTCATTCATTTTTACAGGGGCCTTTCTTTTTAACTCCACTTTCTCAACAGGCTCTGTATAACCTTTTGCTGTCCATATCTGCCATTCAAGGGGAGAACTGAATAAGATTCCTCCTCTCAAATAAACACTCGCTCCAGCGCCTCCGCCATGAATATCCACGATGAGAGGATAGCGCATTCCGGTCTTGTAGTTCAAGGGCATAAACAAAAGTCCCCGCATGTGAGCTGGATAATCTGGTGACCGCCACTCAATCTCGCGAACTTCACTCAAGGCACATATAATTTGGAACAGCCGGAATGATAGCAAGGTCTCTCACGCTATGACCATCTTTTGAGGATACACCTATAATACGTGTTGCTTGTGCATCTTGCCCTATCCAAACAAGTTGTGATCCATCGGGAGAAAGAGCATAACTTTCAATGTTCAATGGTGCATTAGTGTATTTGCGATGGCTTCCCTGTTTTTAAATTAATTGCATAAATCTGTTTATAGACACCATGATCTCTTAGAACGTAAATACATTGACCATCAGGTGACCATCGAGAAGAGTACAACTTTAGTTCATGAGTCAATTGCGTAAGAGGTGACAATGTATCACTATGCATGGACTCATTAGGGACAAAGCAAAGACTTGGTATAAAGTTAAATAGTGGATTATCTGCATCATACATAAATGCTATAAGCTTTCCATCTAGGGATGCGGTTGGCCTAAGAAGCTGCTGGAGGCTATCAAACTCTGCCAAGATACGTAAAGAACTATCATTAATGCGTAAAGCTTGGATCCATTCGCGGTTCTCTTCTTCATTATATAAAAAACCTATACGTTCCTTCATGAAAAGAAGCTCTTCACCATTTGGAAACCAGGAAAGATTACGAACAGAGGCGTCAAATGAAATAATTTTTTTGAGAAACCTGTCTTTATGGTGATGATATTTATCATACTTTTAGGTTGAGGCTTTGTCTCCCAATATGGAACATCGGGTTTATAGCTTAAGGCAATTTTTCTTGAATCAGGTGACCAGGCAAAATCAAAAGAAAATTGATAATAGTCACCAAGTCCTCCTTGAATGTGTGTCAATTATTTCTCATTTTTCCCCTTGGGATCCATGATCCATAACCGTTTTTCTTCTTTTCTTTCTCGCGTAAAGGCTATCCATCTACCATTGGGAGAAGGGTTTGGGTTAGTCCCTTCACCTAATGCTTTACGCTCACCAGTATGAATATTGAATCGTTCTATAATCCATTCTTGATTATTCTTTTTTGAAGGATAAGCATAAAATAAGTGGGTGTTAATCAAGCCACTTAATAATTGGAGCATCCGTACTATCCTTGGATATACTAAGAAGCCAATCAGGGGATACCATCTTTGAGTCAGAACGCGCAGAAAGGGGTGAAATAAAATAGCTGATCAAGTGCGGGAACAGTTTTCAAGAAAATATTTATAGTAATGATTATCATTATGCTCATGATAATTCTTATATTGAAAGCTATAAATTGATGCATAAATTAGCTCTTCCTAATAACGTATTAAAGTTGCACTCTACTTATAGGTTGTCTCCAAGTTTACCTCTTTCATTTAAAAAATTGTTTCATTGTTTCCATGTAAAATTATTATCTTTGTTCTCATGATCCTTACATATAAGGATTGATTTTGCCATAAGTTGAGTTTTTTTGTTGTTAACCTTAATTCAAACGCAGAGTATATTGGCAAAATCTCTTAACTCTTCTTCTTGAGGAATGATATAGTTTGAGTAGTTTTTTCGAGACTTTTTAATCAACCGAATTGTTAAATAGAACCCTCTAAATTTTATATAAAAATTGATCTTGAGAAGTGTCATAAAGGCTTTTAATACCGAGAAGTTCAAAGGCATTTTTTTATTCTCTAAAGGCAGGCTCCAATCCACATTTGAAACTCCATCAGAGTCAATTTTTCGGTCAATGTGAAAAGGGTAAATGGTGTTTTTTTCTCAATGATATTGTCATCAATGAGTTTTTGAGCCGTATTCAAGTCTTGAGATGAAAGTTATAAACCAGAGGAATGTGATAACTTCTCTTCTAAAGAAGGTTGCTTTCTTTCAAGAAAACCCAACAACAATTCAGAAAACTCCTTAAAGCAGATTGTATACTTATTTTTTTTAGTATCCAAAAGAATGAGTTCATCTCTAAACTGTGTTATGTAAATATGGCTGCTAAGGTGATAGTACATATTTTTCTCTTTTCATTGTTAGAAGACACTATCCAAGTATTAAGTTTAGTTTTTTGAAGCCTTCCTCAACTTGTGCAAGAAATCTAAACAGAAGGTTGTTGCGTTGACTGTACACATAACAGAAGAAGCTGAAGTAAAAATTAATTTGACTCATGTAGAGAAAAGAAGGTAAAATAATCAAAAAGGAGGAGTCAAGTATGATCAAGAAAACTTCATGGATTTCAGCCCTTGTAGGTTCTATTCGCAAAAATATACTTATTACAAAACTAAACGTCAATGATTGTGGAATAAGTTTCTCTCAGAGTGCATCAAAGCTATGCCAAGGACAAGGCGGAAGTATAGCAGAGTCATATTGTGACAGACGTCATAAAGATTCAGGTTGAACAGAGATTTAGAAATTCCTGAATTGCACGGGCTTAAGCGTTTGATGGGTGAATTGACATCAGTTTTTTGTTGCATCTATACATATAATAATTATTAATTTTTTTGTTTTTAGATACGAGGTTTTTTAAAACTCTCTACGGGGATTTCACGTAGTTTTGCACATGGCGTATTTCCCACATCTAGTTCAAATTCATCGTCCATTGCAAATAATGGTAACGATGGGTAAAGAGAAAAAATTGAAATAAATAGAGTGGCTTTAATAAATTTTTTAATCATGAAATCTCCTGCTTTTATTGTATTTAATCAATGAAAATTATTTTCTTTTTATCTCAGCAAGTCAAGTCAGTATTTTTTGCAAAAAGCCTTTTCCTTACGATGTTCTTTAGCTTTTCTTTTTCCTTTTCCTTTTCCTAATCATCCTAATTCTACTGGTGGATAGATATGGCAACAAGAGATCTAGAGGTAAATTGAGTTGTCTGATGATGGTGCATAAGCTGCAAAATTTTATGAGAAGAAACAATATGTTCACTATACAAGTGTTGACTTTTTAAACAAATTTCTTATGTTAGTTTTAAGATCAATTTATAAAAAATAAGAGGTTATTATGAAATACAAAATAGAATTTTATTTAGCAGCCTTGTTTCTCATTCTCAGCTTAAATAGCTCAGTTATGGCAGGGCGTACTTTGGATGGAACAAAGATTGTGAGCGATGAAGATATTGAGTGGCTTGCAGATGAAGGTTATGTCTCCACAAGTAAATTTGTTCAACAAGTTCATGAGCTGGATCCCGAAGAGCGTGAAGAAGTTGAGACTTTAAATTTACAAAGTGCTTTACTTGGTTCATCAGGACTTAAAATAATTGCTGATGACTTACTGCCTTATCTCCCTA
>JAIESK010000019.1 GCA_019746105.1 Alphaproteobacteria bacterium | reverse complement strand
CCGCTCCAACTTTGAACGATGGGAACTAGAGGAGAAGAGAGATGGCAAAAGAGAAATTTCAGAGAACGAAGCCGCATTGTAACATAGGAACGATTGGTCACGTAGACCATGGGAAGACGACGTTAACAGCAGCGATTACGAAAGTATTGTCGGAGAGGGGCGGTGCGTCTTTTACGGCCTATGATCAAATAGACAAGGCGCCTGAGGAAAAAGCGCGAGGTATTACGATTTCGACAGCTCACGTTGAGTATGAGACGGCAGACCGTCACTATGCGCACGTTGACTGTCCAGGGCATGCGGACTATGTGAAGAATATGATCACGGGAGCGGCTCAAATGGATGGAGCGATCCTGGTTGTGAACGCAGCTGACGGTCCGATGCCTCAAACCCGTGAGCACATTTTGCTTGCGCGCCAAGTTGGCGTTCCTGCGCTTGTTGTGTATATGAATAAAGTTGACCAAGTGGATGACAAGGAGCTTCTGGATCTCGTTGAGATGGAAATTCGAGAGCTTTTGAGCTCCTATGGATTCCCTGGGGATGATATTCCGATTGTAAAAGGATCAGCCTTGTGTGCCCTTGAAAGTCGTGAAGCTCCTATTGGAGAAGACTCCATTCTTGAGTTGATGACAGCGATTGACACCTACATTCCACAACCTGAGCGTGCGATTGACAAACCTTTCTTGATGCCGATTGAGGATGTGTTCTCCATCTCTGGGCGTGGAACGGTTGTGACAGGTCGTGTTGAGAGCGGCGTTGTGAAGGTTGGTGAGGAAGTTGAAATTGTTGGATTAAAGCCAACAGAGAAAACAACAGTCACCGGCGTAGAAATGTTCCGTAAGCTCTTGGATCAAGGTCAAGCAGGAGACAACATTGGAGCGCTCTTGCGTGGAACGAAGAGAGAAGATGTGGAGCGTGGTCAAGTTTTGGCAAAGCCCGGATCGATTACACCTCATACAAACTTTAAATGTGAAGCGTACATTCTGAAGAAGGAAGAAGGTGGACGTCATACGCCATTTTTTGGAAACTATCGTCCACAATTTTACTTTAGAACGACGGACGTGACAGGAACAGTGAAGTTGCCAGATGGCGTTGAGATGGTAATGCCTGGTGACAACGTTGCCATGGAAGTCGAGTTGATTGCGCCGATTGCGATGGATGAAGGCTTGCGTTTCGCGATTCGTGAAGGCGGCCGTACGGTTGGTGCAGGCGTCGTTGCCTCTATCATAAAATAAGATAACGGCAAGCTTTGACTCAAGGAGTGTAGCTCAACTGGCTAGAGCACCGGTCTCCAAAACCGGGGGTTGGGGGTTCGAGTCCCTCCACTCCTGCCAAAGCTTCTCTTGGTTTTCTCAAACATCTCTGGTTTTATGGGACACTCATGGGACATTAAAAGACAATACACAGGTATAATGTGAACTCCTGTGCGCACATGCTTTTGTGCCAAAAGATGGCTGCTTAACTCTAAAATTCTCTCTTAAATCTTCCTCTTTTGCCCCATCCTACAGAAGAAAGTCAATAATCTATTTAGGTTTTCTGAAAAACTTTAAATTTTCCAGCGTAGTTAAGTAAACTGACTTGCTACTAAATTATTCTTATAGAAAAATTTGATGAGTGGAATGATTTTTTTGGTTAAATTAGAGTTTTTTTCCTTATTTTTCAACAAATTAAATTAAACTGATGGAAGGTATCTAAAATTTATATTGAAAAAGCATCTATGACTTCATATATGATTTGTATCATCTATATTTTTGTACATAATTTGTGTTAATATTATTTTTTGTTTTTGGAGTGTTCTATGAATTTAAAAACGTTTGCAAGTTCTTTTGTATTATCTTTGCTGATAATCCAATCTTCTGCTTTTTCTATGTCTGCATCAGAAGAAGAGTTATTAAGACAACAATCTTCTGCTGTATCTCAACATAAGCTATCTGATTTTATGTCACCTAGAGGGCAACATGTTCTTGTTAAAGGAAATCAAACTAGACATTCCAAGGTAATGAGAGGAAAAGTTGAATCTATCATAGTAGATCGGGACGGAAGATCTCTTACTGTCAAAGGATGGGCAGCATTTAAAGGGAAAGGAGCGCCTGAAACTATTGTTGCTTTCAGTAACCGCGTTCCTGTGGCTCTTATTCCCTCTAGTGAATCATCAGAGGATATTGCAGAGCATATTGCTACTCTAGCGACTGAGGAAGGTGATCAATTTACAAAAGCAGATTACTCCCGCTGTCGATTTAATGCTCAGTTTTCTTATCCTGACACTGATGCATTGGATGGGGAGGACGATGGTTTTTTGAAATTCTATGCTCTAAAAGATAATGAAGGTGGTTATATTAAGATCGCCCGAAAGGCTTTTACATTCAAGGAGCTTCTTCTTGATCCTAAGTCAACGATAGAACAGGATGAACCTGTTCTTTTTCAGAAGCTTACTAATAAAGCAAATACCCTAGAAACACGTATAGACACTGCGTTTGAATTTCCAACTGAGAGACAGCTAGAGGCTTTTTGTACGTTGCTAAGCGATAGAGATCACACCTATTTACACCGCGAATTTATTAAGGGGCACTATACTATTCCTGAAAAGGTGAGTACAGCTCTTGAAACAATTAATGACAGCTCACAGTTAGTACAGGAACGACTAAAGGCTGTTAGACGTTTACCTGAGCTTACAAGAGTGAGAGTTCTTCGCAGCATAATAGACGAAGTTTTAGACCCAACTAATCAGTATACAACAGATAAGGAAGACTTAGAGATAAGGTTTCACAATACTTTACTCGAGTTGCCTCAAGGAAAGGATACGGAAGCTTTCCTAATAGATATTGTTAATGAGCAGAAGTTTCCTCTCCGTGCTCGCTTCTCTGCTGCTTCTTTGTTGCCCAATGGAGATGAGCTTCTCTTTGCTTTCTTTAAGGATAAGAAGCTTGAAGTAACGGATCGTAATAAAGCTGCTAATATGATTAAGGATAAGGATCTTAAAATTAAATGGTTTCGTGGAATGATACACGATCCAGATTTAGATTCACTTGATCGCATGTTTGCAGCTATACAACTTGACGGGATTCCTATCAAGGATGAGAATGATGAGGACTTTAAAGCTCTTATAAGAGGTGTTAATCGTGCTGAAAAGGCGATGCAGCTATTGGATTCTGGCAAGAGGGTGCTTGCTAAATTGTCGGATGCTAAACGAGCTCAAGTAGAAGCGATCCAGAGGGGGGATATCAGAGTTCAGGATGACGGGAGGTATTTGCTTGTAAGGGAATATTAGCGAAGCTTAGCCCTCTTCTCTGCACTAAAAAAGGCCTCTAGGATAGGAATGTTCAAGCCCTAACCTTGGAGGCCTTTACGCAGATCAGTGGCTTTTCCAAGAAAAATTTATAAGTTTGCTTCATATTCTTTATCACAAGAAAAACACGAAGCCACTCATGGGACAGTAATGGTAACTTATCCCAGTAATTAGTAACACAAGAAACCTCAAAAGATCTTGATTTTCCTATTATAAGCTGTTAGCAACTGTTATTGATGAAACGTTGAAAGCGTCTCCAAAACCGGGGGTTGGGGGTTCGAGTCCCTCCACTCCTGCCAAAGTATTTGTAATTTTTAACGAACTCTGCTA
>JAIESK010000094.1 GCA_019746105.1 Alphaproteobacteria bacterium | reverse complement strand
AATTATTTTATCAAAATCTACTCGATTCCTCTAGGATTTTCCTCGTGTCCAGAACTTTTTAACGGGCGACTAGTTATGGTCTACCATCAGAATCCTCACTCGGAAGTGTACTCGATGAAGGTTGAATGGTAGCTGCCATAGAGGATGAAGAGACGGGGACTCCTATGGTTAGGGAAGGAGGCTGAACCTCTCTTAATATATTCAATCTCAACAGAACCTCGGCAACAAGCAATGGCGTATATTCTTTAAATTCCCAAGTTTCTGGATCAAAAGTACTATATTTGTCGTTGACTTCTTTTTTTCCTTCTGGCGTATCTTTCATCATCTCTTCACCCATGAGAGTAGAAATCAAATTTGTAGGACGACCCTTTCCCCCGTCTTTATTGAATCGTTCATGGTAGCGCTCAATTACCTTTTCTGGTTTGAAATGACGATGCAAGGTATCTAAAATCTGCTGTTTGGTATATGAACGTAATTTTTCTTCAACGCATCCACCATAAAGATCATAGGAAATAGATTGTCCTTTAAGAAAACTCCCGAGTTCTCCTCCTAAAAGATTATTCAAGTATTTTCCTTGATGAGGAGGTTCGTTGACTTCTTTATCATGATTTTCTCTCGTTCCGAACAGAAGTTCTTTAACAACGGGTCCCTCACCATCAAGAAGACCTTCCCGCATTTGCCTTAAATCTTCCTTGATATGCTCATGTGCTGTTGTAATAAGCCGTTCTTCTCGCATCCCTTCTTCAGAGATAACCTTTTCATATCCCAATAATCGATATGTGTTATCTATACCATCATCTTTATTCGTATCGCACTGCATAACATTAATGAGAAGCTGTGCTATCGCCTTTGATGCAGGTGAAAGCCCGTTTTTGGATAGTGCAGTAGATGGGCCAGTTGCCATAGAAGATGAAGAGGTGGACGACTCAGTTGCTGTCTGAGTTTCTGTCTTTAAAGCTATTATATCTGTGATGAGACGACGTAGTTTAAAGCTTATAAGGCTAATGACGCCATGTCCGGCCTCACTATCAAGTAAGTTTTTAAAATAATGTTCATTTGCTTTGTTTACCAGAGTCTTGGCGGATATATTTTTTGAGATAGTGGAGAATTCTTTTTTGGGTGCTTTATTTTCCCGTACTTCTTGACGAAGGCCTTCCACTAAAACCATAAATTCAGAATGCTGAACAGGCAAAATATGACTCAGCAAACGGGGAGTTTGCAAAGTCTCTATATTAAAGGTTACAAATCGTCCATCATCTAGTCGAGTCGAAGAAGGATGATGGATAACTGGCTCTTTGATTTTTTCGAGAAGTTGACGGTACGCTCCAATAGCACTAAAGGGATGGTCAATTTGTTCAATTCCAATCCCAATATTAATGACTTCTTGAGCCCAAGGATGATCAACGCCAACAGCCCTTATAATCTGATAAACAACAATTTCGGGATCTTCCAGATCATTGTAATTGTTAATAAGCACCTGTTTTAAGTAGTCAAAAGCCTTTTGAGATAAGTTTTCATCAGTTGCTCTTAAAAATGCCAGAGCTAGTCTTAACAATACATTTTTATCTGTTGTTGAGTCATTAAATTTAGCTTTAAGTCTCTCTTGAATTTTGTGGCGTAGATCTTGCTCAAGTTTTTCTTGTTCAAGATCAAAGAAAAGATCCAGTGTATAATCTAAATTATCCTGCTGCAGCCGCTGTTCACCTAATTCTCTTGCTCTTGTGCTTATTGATGGTTCTTCTTGAGTAAGAAGTAGTAGTAAAGCTCTAGGAGAAAGCTCTTGTTCTGCTTCTGTAAATAATCGGCCAAGGACAGATTCTCTTACGGGGGATGGTGGAGCATATTTTAAAAGAGTCCTACAAATCGTAATTAGCGTGTCTGTTTTCTCATAGTTTTCTTCTTCTTCATCTCCTTCTTCTGCCGATTCTTCAGAATCGTTTGAAGTTTGCTTTTCAACGAGTTTCCATAAAGTTTGTGTCGCGACTTCATGACCCTGACTGTGTTTCAAAAGAAATTTAGCAGCGGTGATTATATCAAATGTCATATCTGTAGACTGCTGCATTGCTTCCTGCATTTTTTGCAGGATTAAAGTTTTTTGGCTTTCTTCACTCCTCTGATAAAAATCATTGAGCCACTCTTTCAAATAAAGAGCAGTCGTTATGGGATGATTGAAGTAATAGTTTTCAAGTCTTTGTTGAACTTCAGGATCAGGACACTCCGCTAAAAAGTGATAAAGTGTATATTTATAACCTACCTCATCATCTAAATCTAAGGAATCACCATCTTCTGCTTCTAGAGCACGCATCAAACTTAAAAGCGTTGCAACAGGGGGAGCTTCTTCTTCTGGATTTGGCAAAAATGTTAAGCGTTCCGTAAGGGGAAGCTCCTCGTCATTAAGAAAGGCTGGCTTTAAACTTTTTAATTTCTCTCTTGTGATGTCATCTAAAGAGTCAGTTAAATAAACAGAAGAAAATGCCGCTCGGCGTATGTCTTTAGGCATACTCTCTTGTAGTGCAAGGTCCGCCAGGAGCGTGTATCTTATTAAGTCATTCAAACTATTAATTGCTTGGAGTCTTTCTTGAGGGTCTGTGATTGCTGAAATTTCTGCACGTACTTGTTGAAACATATCGTCGGAGAGTGCTCTCAAAAGATGTACTTTGTCCTCAGGAGCATAAGACATGAAGAGAGCACAAGCTTCACCTATATTCGATTTTTCTTTGAGAAACGACTCTTGAGGTATTTCAGAAATCCTTTCAATTAGTTCTTGAACACTACTAATAAAGACTTCTAGAGCAGTCTCTTTATCCTCTGCATCTTGACTGTATAGAAGAATAAGTTTAGCAGCAGTAACTTTCTTTTCATTTTCAGTGGAGTGTAAAACTTCACATAATTTTTGTAACATTGAAGTTCGTTTGCTTTCGTCGCCTGTCTCAAGGGTAGTATGAAACCACTCTTTCCAAACGCTATCATCAAGAAATAATGCTGGTTGTTTGAAATAGCATCTTTCAATTCCTATTTGATTTTCAGAGTTATCACCTTGCATTAAAAAGCTAATAAGACTACGAAGGTCCGATTCGTTATAGGACCCCTCATTCGCTGACTCTAAGGCCTGTGTTAAGCTTAAAAGAGTTGTAACTGATGGAGCGGCTTCATTTGCATTTGGTAAAAATTTGAGACGTTCTTGAAGAGTAAGTTCTTCATCACTCAAAAAGGTTGCCTTTAAATTTCCCAATCTCCTTCTTGTGACTTCATCTAATGAGTCTATTGAAAAAATAGAAGAAAAGGCTTGCCGACGTAAAGTCATAGGAATACCTTCTTTTAATGCTAGCTTTGCATAGAGCTGGTATCTTTCTTCCCAAGGTAATATTGAGATCATTTTCAATATTTCTTGGGGATCTGTAAACTCTTCATCGTTGAGTAGGGTTACGATTAGGTTTCTCAATCCTTCTCTTGTGACTTCATCTAATGAGTCTATTGAAAAAATAGAAGAAAAGGCTTGCCGACGTAAAGTCATAGGAATACCTT
>JAIESK010000113.1 GCA_019746105.1 Alphaproteobacteria bacterium | reverse complement strand
TCTAAGTAAATTATTAATGGTATAAATCTATGCGTCGAGTTGTTGTAACAGGTTTGGGTCTTGTGACCCCTCTAGGAAACGGTGTTAAAACCACCTGGAGACGTCTTATTCAAGGTGAATCAGGAGTTCGACGCATAGATACCTTTGATACAGAAGCTTACCCTTCGAAAATTGCTGGCCTTGTTCCCTTAGGAACAGAGGAAGGTCAATTTAATTCTACGGATTATATGCCTCCCAGTGAACGGAGAAGAATCGATACATTTATCCTCTACGGCATTGCGGCAGCAGAGGAAGCGCTTACTGATTCGGGATGGGTTCCTGAAACAGAAGAGCAAAGAGAAATGACTGGCGTTATGATTGGTTCAGGTGTAGGGGGTCTTCCTCGCATTTATGACGCTTCTATCCTTTTAAAAGAAGGCGGGCCTCGGAAAATAAGTCCCTTCTTTATTCCCTCTTGTTTAATTAACCTTGTCTCTGGGCAAGTTTCCATTCGCCATGGATTTAAAGGTCCTAATCATGCTGTCGTTACAGCTTGCTCCACAGGTGCTCACGCTATTGGAGACGCTGCTCGCTTGATTCAATGGGGTGATGCAGATGTCATGATTGCTGGTGGCGCCGAAGCTGCAGTCTGTGAGATTGGCGTTGCTGGGTTTGCGGCCTTAAGAGCCCTCTCAACCAATTTCAATGATGAGCCAGAAAGGGCATCCCGTCCCTGGGATCGTGACCGAGATGGTTTTGTGATTGGAGAAGGAGCCGGCGTCGTTGTTTTAGAAGAATATGAACACGCGAAAAAACGCGGAGCCAAGATTTATGCTGAAGTTTTAGGTTATGGCCTTTCAGGCGATGCCCACCACATCACAGCCCCTGCTGAAGATGGAAACGGTGGCTTTCGCGCCATGAAGGGGGCCCTTCGCCATGCTAAATTGAATCCAGAGGATATTGGGTACATCAATGCCCACGGCACGGCAACTCCTATCGGTGATATGATCGAATTAGGAGCAGTTAAGCGTCTCTTTACCCATAATACAAATATGTCTTCTACAAAATCAGCCATAGGTCACTTACTAGGTGCAGCTGGTGGTGTTGAGGCTATTTTCTCAATCCTTGCCTTAAATTCCGGTATTTTGCCACCCACGATCAATCTAGATAATCCTTCAGAAGGAACTGACGGCATTGATCTCATTCCTCATAAGGCAAAAGAACAAAAGATTCGCTATGCTATGTCCAACTCCTTTGGATTTGGTGGAACCAATGCCTCTCTTGTGATGGGAGCTATCTAAGCCTTGGTGGGCATGAATTGGTTGAAACGAATTCTCCATCGCAAACTTTTTGTTTTTATAGCCCTACTTATTGCTTTACCCTCAATAATTGCAGGTTATGCGGCCTATTGGATCCAACACCCTCAAAAAAATGAGAAAACCACCATCTTTATCGAAAAAGGTGCCTCCCTTTCTCAAATTGCAAAAACCCTTAACCAGTATGAAGTCTTAAACTCTCCTCTTCTCTTTAAAGCGGTCGTTTATACAACGGGAGCCGCTCAAAAGCTTAAAGCCGGTGAGTATCTCATCCCTCCCTCCATAACCCCAGCCCAACTCATTCACATCTTAAAGTCAGGTGAAGTTATTCTCCACGGAGTCACCCTTATTGAGGGAGAAACGTGCCATCGGCTCGTTGAAAAAATTTCTTCAAATGTACATTTTCAAGGAGCTTGTGAAACCCCTGAAGAGGGAACTCTTTTGCCAGAGACCTATCATTTTCCCCATGGAACGGAATGTTATATCATCCTGAATCGCATGAAAAAAGCCATGGAACATGCCCTTGAAGCAGCTTGGGCAGAGCGTTGCGATAATCATCCTCTTCGATCTCCTCAAGAACTTTTAGTTTTAGCCTCTATTATCGAAAAGGAAACCTCAAAGACACCCGAGAAACCTCTGGTTGCGGCTGTCTTTTTAAATCGCCTGAAACAAGGAATGCCTCTTCAAGCTGATCCAACGATAATTTATGCCTTAACAAATGGTCGCGAGGGATTAGGACGCGCGCTATTTCGTGGAGATTTGAAATTTGAAAGTCCTTATAATACTTACCTATATCGAGGTCTCCCTCCCACCCCCATTGCAAATCCAAGCCTTTCTTCGTTAAAGGCTGCTGCCCACCCTGCTAGTGTTGCCTACCTTTACTTCGTGGCTGACGGATCGGGTGGTCATGCTTTCTCTGAAACCCTTGGAGAGCATCAAAAACATCACGCCAACTGGCGCAAGATTCGCGATAAAAAGTAGCACTCTGAATTGCTTTTGCTAGCACTTTAACCAGGCGGATAAATTATGTGGCTATGAGTTTTTTGAATAATATCTTACCATCAAGCCGCCGGCCATTCAACAAGTGGCGGCAGAGACATCAAAATGGCCTCCGTATTTCCACCCGTCTTCAGGCCAAAGTGGGTTCCTCGGTCATAAATAAGATTAAATTCCACATACCTGCCCCGCTTTTTAAGCTGAACCTTTCTATCAAGCTCTGTCCAAGGGGTATTCATATGCCTTCGGACAATTTCTGGGTAAATGGCGGCAAAGGTTTTTCCTACATTTTGCGTAAAAGCAAAATCATGCTCCCAATCACCACTGTTCACATAATCATAAAAAATGCCGCCCACACCCCGAGGTTCCTGACGATGAGGAAGATAAAAATATTCATCCGCCCACTTTTTAAACTTTTCATAAGAAGTAGCTTCATAGGAATCGCAGACCTTTTTAAAGGCTGCATGAAAATCTTGGGTATCCTTATCAATGGGAAAACAGGGGGTTAAATCAGCTCCACCACCAAACCAAAGCTTCTGGGTTTGAATCATCCGTGTGTTCATATGAACTATAGGCACATGAGGATTGCACGGATGAATCACAACTGAAATGCCACTGGCCCAAAAGCGGGGATCTTCTTCAGCGCCAGGAATTTGCTTCCTAAACTCTTCGGAAAATTCTCCGTAAACTTCAGAGAAATTAACGCCCGCTTTTTCAAAAACACGGCCTTCTAATACGGCCATGGTACCGCCTCCGCCCCCCTCTCGTTCCCAAGACTTACGTACAAACGAGCTGGCAGGTTTCTCATATTGAGAAAGGGTGGCTTCCTTTTCCAGAGTTTCTAAACTCTCAATAAGTTGAGATTGGAGGTCTAAAAACCACCTAGAAGCACGATTTTGTTGAGTTGTCATAGGGAACCTCCTGGAAGTTGGTGGGTTTGACGAAGGGCTTCAGTTGAAACAATAGCAGCCGCAAGAGCAAGATTTAAAGAACGCACACCTGAAACCATGGGGATAATTACACTTTCATGACAGTCTTTTATAATTTCTGGCGGAAAACCAGAACTTTCTTGTCCCATGATCAGCAAATCGGAGGGTTCAAAGGAAAATTCATAACAGCTCTGAGAAGCACTCGCACTGACAGCTACACGCCGTAGCCCTTTCCTTTCCTCACAAAAAGCTTTCCAAGAAGGAAACCGCGTTGTCATGGCCCTTTCCATATAATCCATAC
>JAIESK010000042.1 GCA_019746105.1 Alphaproteobacteria bacterium | reverse complement strand
AAGCCGGATACATGACTGATGCTTATTCTCTGTCAAAAAATCTCTTGACTCGCACGGCAGGTCCATACATGACATTGGACAGGTATGGATATAAGGTATTTTCATGTCGAATAGGTATACTTCTTCTGGCTTTTTCTGTTTTTAAAAGTTCTCTTGCCTTGGCTCTTCCTGTACAACTTCTTCCAAATAAGGAAGGAAGAGGGGCTCCACCTTGTGACTTTTCGATTGAAACTCAAGCCAATGGTTTTTGGGAAGGAACTTCGGCTACCTTTATCGAAGAATACTTTCCTAAAATTCCGCTGCGACTTACATCGCCGACTTTAAGAGCTTTAAGGGATGAGGTTTTAAAAGAAAAAGTTGAAGCCCTTCTGACCGATCCCTCTTATCAAGAAAAGCTTTTTGACTTGCTTGTAAAGAGCGGGGACCTGGTAAGCGCAGAGAATTTCTTAGTTAGCTCAACACTTTCGGATAAGGAGAACGGTTTTCTTAACCTCTTTTACTGGGAGGGAAAACCAGAAAAAGCCTGTGAAAAAGTGGCTAACTTGATGCGTATATCCCCCAGCTTGGAGATAAGAGCACAAAATGTTTACTGTCTTTATTTAAATGGTGAGAAAGAACGAGCAAAAATTGCCCTTGAGCTTTTAAATGAATCGGATAAAACCGTTCAGCCGCTTTTAAATGAGCTCTTTGATCCCTCCGTTACTCCTACTTTTGAGAATGCCATGGGAAGTTCTCCCTTTCTTCTCACCCTTTGGTGTGCTTTACAGAAGGAAATTCCAGAGAAAGATCTTAGAACCCTTCCTCCAGTAGCTTTGGTGTTGATTGCGAATACTGAAAAAATGCCCCAAGAAACGCGACATTTAGCAGCGGAATTGGCCTTAGAGTATGGTTTGACAACGCGTCCTGATGTTCAGTTGCCAAAACGGCGAGAGCTTCAGAATTCTGCCCATGTGCAAGAGCTTTTGGAAGGGCGTGGGGAATATGGTGGAAAAGATTTAGAGCTCTTAGAGTGTGCAGCAAAGAATAAATATAAGGGGGAGGTTCTGCTTTTGACCCTCAGCCTTGTGGGCGAGACTCCTTTGAAAGATATTCCATCAGCAAGACTTACGAGTTTATTAAAAGCCCTTACCAAAGTAGGATACGATCAGCAAGCAAAGACTTTAGCTGCTGAATATCTTATGGCCAAAGATTTATAGCTTTATCTCAGCCAAAGGCGCTTCTAAAATTTCGGGTGAAGATGTAAGAAGCGTCCAAATCCCCATGATTTTTTTGAAGGGCTGAATGAATGTTCCCAAAATTCCTACTTGATTGGAAGAATCGTCTCCTGAATCATCCACAAGAGAAGCGAGCCCTTCAAGCAGTGTTTTAGAAGGTGGATAAATAGCAATGCCGGCAGTGGGGGGAAGGCCTGCTTCTTTCTTTGCTAAAGCAATGGCTGTAGGAAGGCCTCCCAACTGATCCACGAGGCCCAAGGCCAAGGCTTGCTCTCCCGTCCATACGCGACCACGAGCCACTTTTTCTACTTGTTCAAGGGTCATATGACGATTTTGGGCAACACGACTTGTAAAGTTTTGATAGATATCATCCATTATGGCATTAAGTTTCATCCATTGAGCCGGATTGAAAGACTGTGTAAAACTCCACATGGTTGCATTGTCGCTTGTAGAAATACTACCGACGTGAATCCCTAATTTTTCAAGAAAACCGGAAAGAACAAACTTTCCGCCAAAAACTCCTATGGAGCCGGTCAACGTTGCAGGTTGGGCTACGATTTTCGATCCAGCTAAGGAAATCCAATAGCCTCCTGAAGCTGCGGCATCACTCATGGAGATAATGACAGGCTTTTTTGCCACCTGCTGGGTGTGACGAATAATATTATAGATTGTCTCTGAAGCCACTGGCGATCCGCCAGCACAGTTAATACGATAAACAATGGCTTTTACATCCTTATTATCAGCGGCCTGTTGAAAAGCCTTCTCTGTTTCATTGGAGGAGATAACAACTTCATCAAGAGCCGAGTGACCGCCATCCCTTTGAATTGTACCTGAGCCAAAAATCAAGGCGACCTTATCTCCTGAAATGGGTTGTTGGAAGTTTTGAAGGTAAGAGGCCATCTTTAAGAAAGCAATGTGTTGTCCCAAGCGCTCTTTTATAACTGGTGTAAGCGCTTGACGAAACTCAATCTTGTCCACAAGTTGTTCATTGAGGGCTTCTTGGGTCAAATATGGGCCATTCGCGATGAGAAAACGAACATGGTCGTGGGAAAGCTTACGGTCCTTTGCAATGCTTTCCACAATCTGGGAAAGAACAGAATCTGCAATGGCTTGCTGAGCTTCACGGCTAGCTTCAGAAAAATCCTCTCGTGTGAACATTTCCATAAAGGATTTGTATTCCTTTCGCTGGGCTATTTCTGGAGTAATATCGAGCTTTTCTAAAGCATTTTTTCCAAAAGGAACTTCTAAATTAATTCCCGTTAGATTAAGTGTTCCAAGGGGTTGGAGCCAGATCTCCTCACAAGCGGTAGCTAAATAATAAAGACCTGTTCCAGAGGAAGACTCTCCAAAACTATCGGAATAACACCAGCTAGGTTTTCCTGAATCTCGAAAAGTCGTGAGAGCTTCCCGAAGTTCTTGCAATTGAGCCGTACCTAAGCTGGGGGATTCAATGCGAACAACGAGGCCTTTTACCTTGTCATCAGAGGCAGCTTTGATGATTCCCTGGGTAAGCTCATAAAGAGAGGCTTCTTTTCCCAGAAATAAAGACCCAATTCCCTTTGAATCTGTGTGTTCAACATAGGTTCCGTTCAGAATGACGGAGAGAACGGAATCTTTTTTTAGTGGTTGTGGTAATGGAGAAAAAGGCCCAATTCCCCCAAGATAGAGGAAGAAAATGAGACCCACAAAAATGACCCCTATGGCAGAGCAAATCCAAAAAAATATTGAGAAAATAAATTTCAATACACTGCGGATCATTTAGATCTCCTTTAAAACTTAATCGTGTCCTTCAACGACAAGAGTTATATCAGGCGCATCCACTGACTTCATGCCTATAGCATGATAGCCTGAATCTACATGGAGCACTTCTCCTGTTGTTCCGCTTCCCAACTCGCTTAATAAGTAAAGGGCCGCGCCTCCCACATCTTCAAGGGATGTATTTCGCTTTAAAGGAGAATTATATTGATTCCACTTCAAAATATAACGAAAATCACCAATACCTGAAGAAGCAAGAGTTTTGACAGGACCTGCGGAAATGGCATTCACACGAATATTATCGCCGCCTAAGTCTACAGCTAAATAGCGAACGCTGGCCTCAAGGGCGGCCTTCACAAGGCCCATAACATTATAATGAGGCATAACTTTTTCCGCCCCATAATAGGTCAGGGTTAAAAGACTTCCTCCCTCTCTCATCATAGGGGATGCGTGACGTGCAGCTTCTGTAAAGGAATAACAAGAGATATCCATGGAGTTTAGAAAATTTTTGCGGGAAACGTTGACGTACTTTCCCTTTAATT
>JAIESK010000014.1 GCA_019746105.1 Alphaproteobacteria bacterium | reverse complement strand
GAAAAACCATCTGAAAAAGTTCTGGAATTTCTTCCTTATCAATTTGATTATTGGCAACATAATTCGACACAATCTCAGCAGCTAAATCTCTCAAATCAACAGACGAAGAAAGTTTAGATGAAGAATGTTCATTAAAAGAAAAAATAGTTTTTGTCATACTCTTAACTCCACTAAGATTATTTCTTTTTCCCTCTTTTTAAAAAAGGAAAGAATCGTCTTCTTTTGTTTCTTTGATTCTACTTCACTCGCTTTTTTATAAAAGCTTTCTCCTAAAAAAGGCTTAGTCTTTTATAACTTAAAAAGAAAGTAAGTTAAATTTTTTAGAAAACAACTATCTAAATTCAGCTTAACATGGCGATTTTTAAAAATACTCCATTCCTTATTTTAGTTCAATAAAAAGTCATTGGAAATTGAGAGCACTCTAATGAATGATTTAATAGTTCTGCTGCAACAATTAAGCTAATAGTTATTAAAAATGCAAAAAAAGAAATAACCTCTTCATATCCAAAAGAAAATTTTGAGAACGAAATCTTCCACAAGCGAGATTTTTTAATATTCAAAACGCTATAAAGTTGACCAATTATAGCGGAAAAAAAGGCTTTGAATTTATGAAAAATACACTTCTGCTGAAACATGTGGAATTGAGTATCTAAAGCCTTTTTAATTTCCTGCGCTAAAGTTTCCTCAATCATGTAACACCTTTTTCGAATATAGGACATTTGATAGCCCATTTGATAATGATGAAGCTGAGTAATATATTTTCTGATTTCTCTTTGATGAATAACAAAACTTCTCTGAAATGAATCTTTCTCAACATCAGATTTGTTTTGATTTGCATGGGGATGATGTCTTATGGACAGATTCCTCTTTTCAATAATGTTTTGCAAGATTTGTTGACTACTATAAAGGTTAAAGCAATCTTTCATTGGAAAGAATTCCTCAAAAGCGCTTTAAGTTTCTTTTCTTGGAGAATTCCAAAAAGTTTTCTTAAAGATAAAGTCCCTGAATTTAAGAACTTTGAAGAAACAACTCCCTCTTTAAAGTTAGAACATAAAATAGGATTTGAATTTTTAAAACATGAAGTTAGCGTGTTAGAACTCCCTCTGTTATTTATCGCAAGTCATTATTACAAAACAGACTTCTCTAGAAAAAGGTCATTAAGCAAAACAATAAACTGGATATTAAAAATAGAGCTCTAAATTAAGAGCATAATAAAAAAATTTACAGCTCATGTCTAGATATATTATATTTATAATTTTCTTTGAGATTAAATATCCCTTACATAAAAAATAAAATGGGCTGTCTTAGCTAACACGGAAAAGTGTTATAAAAGGACATATGAGGAAGAGTCGATTAAGCAAAGCTAAGCAACTACGATTAAGAGAGTGTTTTGTTGTAGGCATCAGCTCATTGCGCATCTAGTTATTCTGTTGATCAACAAGAATAGCGCTGCTTACTACTTCCAGAGACTCAGGGAAATCATTTTCCTAAAAATAGAAATGGGAGCCAACGAGGTCTTTGGCGGTGAAATAGAAGTTAAATTCCTATCGGGCACTCCAAAGACAAAAGGGAAAACGATTCAAAATAAGCCTAAAAAAGATCCCAGTGAGCGAAGCAGTATTTTGCTCCTAAAGGTCAATAAAAATTCTAACTCATTAAAATCTCATATAAAAATACATTTGCATTTAAAAAGTATTTTGCTAGTATTCAATTATTACGTGTGGGAGGGGGCTGCACAAGACTTCATTTATAACAGAGAGACTTTGAGATCGTAAGATCACCCCCACTAGTACGCCGTCGAAGCACAGAAGAACATTCTAAGAAATTGATGAAAATCTGTGCATAAGCTTTAGGAGAGATGAAGGTATGGCCCTTCGGAGTCGACTTTCAGGAGTAGGCTTCAAACCACCTCAAGCAGCTGTGGTAAAGAGTCATGGTTGTAAGCGTTGAGGAAAAGTCGAGCAAGATTCGGCAGGGGTGGATCAGAAAGACGAATGAAAATAAAACATTGATAAAGTATCGTAAGTGATTCAGATGGCATAAAAACTAAGATTTTAGTGGGATCTTGATAAGTCTACAAAGAACCTGGTTTATTGGGTAGATGGTGTCCGGTGCATAGGTGGCGTGAGTCTGATTTGGGCTTTTCTAAGAAAGATGGGAACCTGTCATTTCGCTGTTAAGGGAGATATCCAAATGGCTGAATCCATAAGGATGAGAGTACCGATGCGGAGAACAGGGGCGGGCCAGTTCGTAGCAGCTGAGAAGTTTCTGTAATGGAAATGGAGCCAAGGGGCTTGGGTTAAGCAGCCGAATTAAAGTGCAACTTGTAAGAGAAGCACATTTTGAGTAAGATAAAATCCTTTATCATACCAAAAGACCTAGTGGTAGAGACTTATAAGTTAGTCAAAGAAAATGCGGGAACTGCGGGTGTAGACCAGCAGTCCTTAGAGGTTTTTGACAGAAACTTGAAGGACAACCTTTATAAAATCTGGAATAAAATGTTATCCGAGACTTACTTTCCACAACCTGTTAAAGCGGTACCTATACCGAAGAAGCAAGGTGGAGAAAGAATCTGGGAGGTGCCCATGGTATCCGAGAGAATAGCCTAGATGGTGGTCAAATTGGTGTTTGAGTCGACAGTTGAGCCATACTTCTACCCAGACTCCTATGGATACAGGCCGAATAAATCGGCACTAGATGCTGTAGTTATTACGCGTCAGCGCTGCTGGCAGTATGACTGGTGTTTAGAGTTTGATATTAAATCTGTTTGACAATATTGATCATGAATTGTTGTTAAAAAGCACACAAACATAAAATGGGACTTTACATGGAGAGATGGCTAGAAGCACCTATGTAACTTCCTGATGGAAGCCTGGTTGAAAGCACAAAAGGCACTCCACAAGGATCGAGGGCTATCTTGAGTAATCTATTTCTTCACTATGTGTTTTGATGCCTGGATGACCAAAATCACCTCAAGACACCTTGGTGCCGTTATGCGGATGATGGGTTAGTGCATTGTCGAACGGAACAGGAAGCAATGAAAATACTAGCAGAGCTAAAAGAACGGTTCGAAGCATGTAGACTTGAGATTCATCCAACAAAAACTAAGATTGCTTACTCCAAAGATGGATGCCGAAAAGGACAATACGCTCAGACAGAGTTTGACTTTCTGGGATATACCTTTCGCCGACTGCATAATCCAGTTCAAATCGAACGACGATTCCGGCGCAAATCGAACGAAGATTCTAAGACGAAGCGATGAAGCTTAAACGTCCCTCACAATGAGGACGTTTAGGTCAAGAAACGCATTTTATGAACGCTGTATCCTTTTGATTCAACAAATAAAAGGAACAGCCTATGTCGAGGAGTCATATATCGATGAGAAAGATAAGAGAAATCCTACGCTTAAGATTTAACTGCAAGTGCAG
>JAIESK010000054.1 GCA_019746105.1 Alphaproteobacteria bacterium | reverse complement strand
ATAACTCTGGCTGGATCATATATTCTTCTTTTTGGCTCTTCTCTCTCAATTTTATCACTTTCTTCTCCCCTTGTTAGAGGGTTTTTAGAGATGCTTAATTTATAGAAATTTGCAGACAAACTAAGGCCAAGAATATAAAGCGAAAAAAGCTTAACTTGACGCATATGGTTCAGAAAACACTCCCTCCTCCTTCGGTATTTCCCACCAACCTTGATGGTTTTGGCCTATACGCTCCTCTTCTTATTCGTGCTAGGAGATCCCTTAGATTCTCTTCTAGCCGTTCTCTGTAGGCTTCTTTTGTAACACCATCACATCCAACAACTTTCCTTGCGTCCAGCTGATGGTAACTCTCTCGTAGAAAGTTAACGTCGTCTGCGTGCCCAAGGTTATTAAACACGGTATCTTTCTTTAACTCAGTACGAGTACCTATGCGTTGAAGTTTCGTTGTCTTCTGTTTATTGTCTTTGCTGTGTCCAACCATCAGTTTCCATTTTCCGCGATCATTATCTGCCGGTCCTTCGCTCGACGGTCATTACTCGCTTCTCAGCTAATACTACCGACTCCAACATCCTTGATTTCATCTCAAAAGCCTTGTATTTTGGCACTTGTGCCTTCAATACTGAGACAAGTACTACTGCCTCTTCAGAGAATCAAGGATCTCCCAAGGTTCCGTCACTTATCTCTGCGCCGACGACTCAGACCCCGGTGGTTGGTCTCCTTTGGATTTGCCAGTTACGACCTCCAGACACCTGTTGCCTACTGCATGCATAATTGCATCGGCTTCCACAAATCACCCTTTCGAGGTTCAATACGTTCACCTTTCGATTTCGGCTCGAGTCCTTCATTACCTACGCTTCGTCTTCTTCGTTACCTAAAAGACGCAAGATTCACTATTTAGTGGGGCTGGCTTCCCCTTCCAAAGCGGGACTTTCACCCGCAAGATAAATGCGACTTGTCCTGACGCACTATGCAATGGTCTTTACAATGGAGGTGTCGAAAGAGAAAATCGGAGCTTTAGAGAGGAATTTTATTCTAGACGAAATATGATTGCTGACTCAGTTGGTTCTATCAATGCTGAACGGTAAAAAGCTATCCTTAAATATAATTCTTATAGGCCTCATGCTAACTTGAATATGGTCACCCCTTTAAGCTATATTCAATCAAACTTACTAGAAGGCCTCTTGAGGCTTATTTCTATGAACTTATACAATTTTAAAAATTATCTTTGCACTTTTTTATTTTATAGAGTAACCTAATAAAAGGTTAATTGATTTTTAAAGAGGATCTTAATTGTATGAAGAAAATTATCATAGCAATAATTTTGGGAATGGCAAGTTCTTCTGCTTATGCAGGTCCAGGAGTGTCTAAAATGGGACTAGGACTTTTTGAAGTAATAGGAAATTCAATAATGAGAAGAACTCCCTCAATACCTCGATCAGAATCTACGGTTAGAATGCTTTCCACACAAGGATATCGTCCAACGGAACCAGTCAAATTAGAATTTCAATATGATGCTGCAAGTAACCAGAAAATTAGGTTTTTAGACAGAAGTTATGAACGTTACGTGCGTCTTAACCAGTCATCTAAAACTCCTAAGGAAAAAGAGATAATTTCAACAGAACAAAGAGATGATCATACTTTAATTGTTGATTTAAAAAAAAAGCCAATAAGCTAGAGCCATTAGTTACAGCGGTTCAACGAGGTGATAATACTCATTCAATAGTAAGTAGTCCTTTTTGGAATAATACTTTTAATTCCTTAAATGCATTATTTGATAAGCGGCAATTGGTAGGCACTCCTTATTTATATCCTTGGGTTATTCATGGCCACATGACTATGGTATTTCCAAGTGGTGTTGAAGGGCGAGGAACGGCAACTTTGATAGAGAAAAATCACTTATTAACAGCAGGACATTGTCTCTATGATAAAGAAGAAGGTGGCTTTATAACAGAAGCAACTATTTATTTTGGTAGACATGGCAATTGTTTTTTAAAGCAATCTAAAATAGAAAAATTTATCGTTCATCCAGAATATTTACAAAATGATGAAAATTATGACCTTGCAGTTGCTAAGATTAGTGGGAATCTTGGTCAAGAGTTGGGTTATGCCTCTCTTGTTGTTCCTGATGATGCAACATTAAAAAATAAAATGGTAGCTGTTACAGGTTATCCAGGAACAAAAGGACTTTTTAATACTCTGTTTGATTTTCCCTCGTATCACATGTATTCAATGGAAGGACCCATTGTTTTGCATAGGAAACATAAAGTTTATTACCATATTGATACATCCGGAGGACAAAGTGGAGCCGGGGTATGGACGCTTAATTCAGAGGAAATTGTCCAATGTTTGGCTGTGCACACTACGGGGAGAGGTCCAAAGGAAGAAGGTAATGGAGCTGTAAGAATAAATGATGAAAATTATAGGATTATAGCTGATTGGGTTGAAACTCTTTAAAGAGAAAAAATGTCAAACTCTCGTAAGTAACTCCAGAAAAGAATCTCGGCTCTTCATCAAGAAATGTTGTAGCAAACAAGCTCAGGAATTTTTCTTTTAGATACACAATGGATGATGGGGGTATGTAATCAGCATTAATTCTTAAGTTAAGCAACCATAACCTCAATGATAGGGGGTATTTTTGATTTTTTTAACTTGAGGAATAAGAGGCTAACTATTTAACTATATTCATTGATTTATTTTTCTTTAGGGTTTAATTTTAGTTTAGAAAATATATAATATCAACATTATGCAAAAATAAATTGAATTGGAGAATAGACCAGTGGAACTCCCCCACCAGCCCCTCGCAGAACCGTACGTGAACCTCGCGATTCATACGGCTCCCATTAAGCTAACACCCTTATCATACCTCTATTCCAGAGTACAAACAACTTTGGATCTCTTCGCACTATTTTCTGCATAAAGAGAGCCACCTTTGTTTTACGATTCTTAAGGTCCTTATACTTGCGCATAGCCCACACTATGAGGGTTTCATTAAAATGTCTCAGTACAGGATCTAGGGCTGACGAATAATATCGCCCATAGTATCCCATCCAACCTCTTAAGACTAGATTATAGATATGTGCAATATCTTCTAGATTAAGATCCGTTCTGTTTCGCAACCCCCGCTTACGCGTCTCTGCCCGCATCGATTTCTGTGCCGATTTATTAACTGCTGGGGAAAAGCTCACGAATGAAATGTTACGTTTCCTATTCCTGATCAACCGTCGGCGTGCGTATTCCGGTTAATTCGAACAGTGAATCCGGTTTTATCCGACTGGAGAATCCGGTTCAAACCGAACACCGATT
>JAIESK010000005.1 GCA_019746105.1 Alphaproteobacteria bacterium | reverse complement strand
CAAAGTTTTCAACATCTTGCAGAATTTTTTCGACATCTATCATTTTATATTCCTGTCTGACTAACTAGGATTAGACCCTAAGAACACTTTGCAAGAGATAGCTGAAGAAGGTACAAATGTTAAGAAAAAATGCATCTCAGAGATTCTTCCTTCACAAACATAAGAAGCAATCCCTTCCTCCTTCCTTATACCTAACTTCGTTCATAAGAAGTTGTGAGGGTTGAACTTGAAGAAGTGTAACATTTTGGTGGTAGAGTGCTAGAAACGATGGGAAGAACGCAAAAATGTGACCTTTCTATAGCTCTCCTCTGGATAGACATCTTGTCAATTGGAGAGTATTGTAGACCCATGGAAAGAAAAATAATTTAAAAAGAAACAGTCTAAAGAAATTTAGTAGGATTTATATATGTCAGATTTGGCTAAGAACCCTGTCTATTTGTAATACCCTAAAGGCCCAGAAAGATGAATGTTAAATTAAAAGAACATTAAGAGGCCGTCTTCTGAAGATTGTCCCCTACGGAAGTATGAGAAGAAAACTAATGCATTCAAAATTGCCTCAAAAAAATATCCAAAGCAAAACTCCTTACTTTCAGCGAAGCTTAGTAGATAACCATCCTTTAGCAAAAATCCGTCAATTTCTTTTCGGCCATCCTCTGAAGACTTCTCATCAAAAAAAAGAGCGGGTGGGATTTTTGTTAGGGTTGCCTATCCTCGCGGTTGACACCATTTCTTCCTTAGCCTACGCCACCGAAGAAATCCTCATTGCCCTTAGCCTTGGAGGAATGCAATTCCTCCAATTATCATTGCCTATTGCAATTATCATTATCCTCTTATTGTGGACATTGGTTATTTCCTATTCTCAGACAGTGCAAGCTTACCCTGAAGGAGGTGGTGCCTATATCGTTGCAAAACATAATATCGGCCCTTTTGTCAGTCTCCTTGGTGCTTCTGCTTTAATCCTTGATTATATTCTTACTGTGGCTGTTTCGGTGACTGCTGGTATTCGAGCTTTAACTTCTGCTTATCCTCAATTATTTCCTTATGCAACAGAACTATCTATTATTGGTATTTTGATCTTAGGATGGCTTAATTTGAGAGGTATTAGAGAATCAGCTCACGTCATTTTAATTCCCGTTTATGCGTTTGTTTTGATGGTTTTCGTTATAGGTGTTTCAGGATTGTTTGTCTCACCTGCAGACGTCAAATTAATGGCGCCTACTCAAGAAAACAACCTTATCTGGTCTATTTTAACTATTTTTATTGTACTACGGGCCTTTGCTGGTGGCTGTACCGCCATGACAGGTATAGAAGCCGTAGCTAATGCGGGAAGAATTCTGAAAGAACCGACGAGCCGTATTGCACAACGTATCTTAATTGCTATAGGCCTTATTGGCGCAGGATCTTTCTTCTTGATTACCAAAGTCGCGAGTAATCTTGGACTCGTCCCCATGCAGACAGAAAGTATTATTAGCCAACTCTCACGCAATGTTTTGGGCGAAGGATTCTTTTACACCTTTTTTCAATTTCTCACTGCGATCATTCTCTTTTTAGCTGCCAACACCTCTTTTGCAGGCTTCCCCCAATTGGCTGCCATGGTTGCTAAAGACCAATGGCTTCCTAAACAATTAAGTGCTATCGGAGATCGCTTAGTTTTTTCATACGGCATTACTTTTCTCACCCTTATCTCATGTCTCTTGGTGATTATCTTTAAAGGTAATACTCATGCCCTTATTCCTCTTTATGCAATTGGTGTGTTTAGCGCTTTTACTTTAAATCAAATAGGTATGACACATTTTTGGTTTAAAGCTTATAAAGAGGAAAAACTCAAAAATTCTCATGTTTTTTCCTTAAAATCACTCTTTTCTCATCCTCACACTAAGATGTTTATCAATGCTTTTGGCGCAACCTTTACGGCTTTAGCGCTTGTAATTACCTCCACAACTAAATTTGTTGAAGGGGGATTCATAATTTTTCTAGCCATCCCTGGGATGGTTACGGTTTGCTATGTGATTCGCAATCACTATGACGTAATTGAAAAAGAATTACTTGTAACTCCAAAAGTAAAAAAGAAAGATATTCGCCACCGCTTTTCTCAATCCACCTATAGAACGGTTGTTGTTCCTGTATCACGTCTTCATCGTGGTTCCTATGAAGCACTAGCATTTGCCCGTGAGATTACCCAAAATGTCATTGCTCTTATTGTTGAGGTTGATGCTGATGCTGTTGAAAATACGCGTAAACAACTTCAAGAGCTGAATTGGGATTTAAAGATTATTATTTTAAATTCCCCTTATCGATCAATTATTCGGCCAATTGTTAAATATGTGCTTCACCTTGATAGAGCTAACAATCAATTAGTAACAATTGTGCTCCCAGAAATTGTCCCCGCAAAATGGTGGCAAAATAGTCTGCATAACAGTACAGCAAATGCCATCGCCAAAGTTCTTTCTTGGTCAGAAGATATTCCAAACCAGGCGCGCATCATCATCAATGTGCCTTTTCATGTAAAAAAGTAGTCATTAGGTTTAAAAAAAATTATTTATTAAATATTAACTAATTGTAGCTTAGAGTATTTTAAGTTTTTTTCGATAAAAACAAGGAGACTCAAATGTCATTAGGAACCATTTTACTAATTATTCTGATCCTTCTCTTAATCGGAGCCTTGCCCAGATGGGGATATAGTGGTAGTTGGGGATATGGACCTAGCGGGCTTGTCAGCGTTATTCTTATTGTCCTTCTTATATTAGTCCTTATGGGACGTATATAGCCGGTTCTTACCTTCTTTTGAGATCAGCCTTAGCGGTTGGAAGCATTGATAATTTGCCAAAAATCCTCAAGTTTAAGACTGGCTCCCCTTACCAATAACTTTTCAAGAGCCTATCGAAAGACGGCTGGCCTGTGAAAAAGTTACACTGATTTATTGTGTTATTAATAAATTCTTGCTAATATAAATTTTATCAAACAAAGGACATCTCGAATGAAAAAGATTATCATATACTCATTATTATCATGCACAATAATTGCAACTCAGTCAGCATTTGCAATGTTTAAAGAACCAGGAGAAGAACCTGCGTCAAGGGGACCAATGATTGATAGTCATGGAAGAGTTGAAGGAATGGATCCTAATTACGGCAATCCTCGGAGCAATGCAGAACTTGAACCAAGAGGGCCAATGGTTGATGCGTATGGAAGGGTTGAAGGAATGGATCCTAATTACGGCAATCCGCGGAGCAATGCAGAACTTGAACCAAGAGGGCCAATGGTTGATGC
>JAIESK010000055.1 GCA_019746105.1 Alphaproteobacteria bacterium | reverse complement strand
TAGCCGCAAATGACGTTATTAAAGTCGAGAAGCTCGTCGGTGCTTCGGGCGACACCGTTGAATTTTCAGACGTCCTGATGATGGGCGAGGGGAGTTCCGTCAAGGTTGGAGAACCATTAATCTCTAACGCAAGGGTTTGCGGTACAGTTTTAGATCAAATTCGTGATGATAAGGTGATTATCTTTAAAAAGAATCGTCGCCATAACTATCGTCGTAAGAATGGTCATCGTCAATATTTAACGGTTGTACGTATTACAGACATCTTAGCTGAAGGCCAATCCCCAGCGAAAGCAAAAGCTCCAGCTCCAAAAGCTGAAGCAAAGCCAGTTGAGGCGCAAACAGTGGAGAAAAAGGCAGCTCCTGTAAAGGCAGCCGCAAAACCAGCTGCAGCTAAAAAAGCCGCGCCTAAGGCTGCAAAGCCTTCATCAAAACCTTCAAAGGAATAAGGAGACCTCAGAGATGGCACAAAAGAAAGCTGGAGGAAGTTCTCGTAACGGTCGCGATTCAGCAGGTCGTCGCCTCGGCGTTAAGAAATTTGGCGGAGAAGCCGTCATTCCAGGTAACATCATTATTCGTCAGCGGGGCACTCAGTACTATCCTGGGAAGCTTGTTGGTATGGGGCGCGATCATACGCTTTTTGCTCTTGCTGAAGGTCATGTCAAATTTGCTTGCAAATCGAATGGACGGATGTTCGTCTCTGTCGACGTTGCTGAGAAATAATTTAGTGATACTTGTTATCAATTCTGTTGTTAAGAAGATCCTGAGTCCCTTTCGCTGCGCTCAAGGTCTCAGGATGACAAAGCTCTAGAAAGATGTCATCCTGAGGAGCCCTTTAGGGCGAGCTCAGGATCTTTCCAACACCATTAGTTGATGACAGTTTTCTAAGAGCGACTCATTTCCTTCCTTTATGAGACAAGAAACCAATGAAATTCCTCGACGAAGCTAAAGTATTCTTAAAAAGCGGAGATGGTGGCGCTGGCGCTGTTAGTTTTCGTCGGGAAAAATTCATTGAATTTGGTGGCCCTGATGGCGGCAATGGTGGTCGTGGCGGCGATATTACTTTTGAAGCGGTTTCAAATCTGAATACTCTTATTGATTTCCGATACCAACAACATTTCAAGGCTGAAAAAGGCCATCATGGCATGGGTAGCTCTCGCTCGGGAGCAGCAGGCAAATCCTTTCTGATTAAAATTCCCGTAGGAACTCAGATCTTTGCAGAAGATAAGGAAACTCTTTTGGCCGATTTTACGGAAGAGGGACAAACCATAACCTTGTTAAAAGGGGGGGATGGTGGCTTTGGAAATGAACATTATAAAACCTCAACAAATCGTGCTCCGCGCCAATCTTCTCCTGGTTGGCCTGGAGAGGAAATGTGGGTATGGCTCCGCCTCAAGCTGATTGCGGATGTAGGCCTTGTGGGTCTCCCCAATGCTGGAAAATCCACCTTTTTGTCGATTGTCTCCCGTGCAAAACCTAAGATTGCCGATTATCCCTTCACAACTCTCGTCCCCAACCTGGGGGTTGTCTATTCTCACGACCGCGAATTTGTCGTTGCAGATGTGCCAGGATTGATTGAAGGTGCCCACGAGGGTGTTGGTCTAGGGACGCGCTTTTTGGGGCATGTAGAACGCTGTAAAGTGATCCTGCACCTGATTGATGGTACGCAAGAGGATGTTCCGGGTGCTTATAAAACCATTCGAAAAGAATTAGAACTTTATGGGCAGGACTTAATCAAGAAACCTGAAGTCATCGCTTTGAATAAGTGTGATTCTCTGACACCAGAGCTTATTCAAGAAAAACAAGCCGATTTCAAAAAGCAAACAGGAAAAAAAATTCTTCCGCTTTCTTCTCTTAGTCGTCAGGGATTATCTAAGATCTTAGAAAATTTAGAAGAGCATATATTTAAATCTTAATAGTTTCTAAATTAATTTCAATTACTATTAAAGTATAGATGGTGCCCATAAAGTGGGGAGGCTCGTTATGACACATGAAGAAGCAATCCGCAAACGCGTTAAAACTTTGAAACAATTCTATATGGACGTTTTTACTTTTATTCTCGTCAACAGTATTATCGTTTTAATTTGGCTTGTTTTTGATCAGACAGGCACTTTTTGGCCCAAGTACCTTATCGTGATTTGGGGCATTATTTTGATTTATAAAGCCTCGCGCAAAGGTGTTTTGCCTCTTATATTCCATCGCTCCTCTCTTTTTAGCCACGAGTGGGAAGAACGTAAGGTACGCGAGCTCATGCGTAAACAGGCCCTTCACGATAAAAACACCTTAGAAAAAGAAAAGAATAAGAAAAAGTAATATTTTGTGGATCATGCAGCTCCTCTGCGGGCTGTCGATGATCTATGAAATTGACCTTGTTTTTGCAACGCTCTTGGCATAAAGGAAAGGCATTATAATTTATTACCAGGGGTAAACATGTTAAAAAAATCAATAGCCATTTATTTCTTTGCCTTTAATCTTGTTTTGCCTCTCTATTTGGCCCATTCAGTGCCAACTGAGAGTGATGAATTTAGACATATACATGCGTTTTGCGTGAAATTTAAGCTTGATGATATGGATGGTGTTCTCTTAGAAGAGCTTCAAAAAGGTGGCAAAACAACAAAAAGTATCAATAAGTATGGTGTTCCAGAATACATCTTTAGCGCTGCTAAGTTTTTATACAATCATCGTAGGCAAGAAACTGAATTTGATTTGTTAAGACATCTATTTACAATCATCCCTGAAGATAAAAGAAGTGAAGCCTTTAATCTTTTGAATGCGATGGTAGCAAGCAATAGTATAATGTTCAAAACTCTTGCAGGATTTCCTGGATTAAAAGAAGAATTGTTAAATCTGCCTTATGTTCGACAGGGGGAATAGACATTCCAGCGTCATTAGAGTTTTTTGGATTAAAATATCGTTGAACTTTTTAAGTTTCTTGAAAGAAATCCTTTAACGGCTATAAATTATTGATCTTTGATCGTTAATTTCTAATTTATTCCTACTAACAGGGCTGGACAAAAAGCCCTTTTTTCTTTATGACGTATGCTGATGGGCCCAGATAGCTCAGTTGGTAGAGCAGAGGACTGAAAATCCTCGTGTCGGTGGTTCAAATCCGCC
>JAIESK010000043.1 GCA_019746105.1 Alphaproteobacteria bacterium | reverse complement strand
CGTCATGGTGTTAGTGGCCGTAAGCTAAATCGTCATACAGACGAAAGAAAAGCCCTTTTTAAGGCGCTTGCTGTTTCTCTTATTAAGCACGAGCAAATCAGAACAACCTTGCCCAAGGCAAAGGATCTTCGTCCCATCGTTGAGAAAATGATTACTTTGGGTAAGAAGGGAGGCTTGCATCGTCGCCGTCAGGCCATTTCCTATCTAGGTGATAAGGACCTTGCTGCAAAAATCTTGGGCCCGCTTGCAGAGCGTTATAAAGACCGTCAAGGCGGTTATGTGCGCATTATTAAAGCTGGATTCCGTCAAGGTGATAACTCTGCTATGGCTGTTATTGAGCTTGTAGATCGTGATTTAGTAGCTAAAGGCCAAGATTCTGGCCCTACAGCTGACAAAAAAACTGATGAGGCTGAAGAGTCAAACACGTAAAAGATTCTGAATTTCATTTGTTTACGATTCGAATTTTAGAATGATACCTCTTTGTATTATATAATAAATTTATCATCCTGAGACCCCTCTCAAAGCGAAAGGGACTCAGGATCTCTTTTAAACAATTCAAGATCCTGAAACCCTCTTGTTATACTTGAGGAAGGCAGGATCTTTTCAATAACAGAGTTGATGACCTGTTACTTACATTTAGCCTCGCAGGTAGCTCTCGTGCTCTCGCACGCTTGTATACACTTCGTGTGAGCAGCATGGGATGCCGCACTATATGATTGCTCAGGACACTTACCTTCACACGTATCATACTCACTTAAACAACCCACTTTGCAATTATGGATTTCATTACTGCTCATCGCGACGAGACTCCCACTCATAAATATTGTTGAAAACGTGGCCACTGCTAGACTTTGGAGTAGTTTCCTATTCATAATGATTTTCCTCTTTGTTGTTTTATAGTTGTTTTGGAATTGATCCTTGAAAGAGGGATGCCCCTTCTTCTCATTCAATCCTGTTTTCGTAGTTTAAATTATCTTTGTTAAAAAATGGTTAATGGAGAGAAGAAGGTTTTAAGGAGAGGTAAAAAGTGAGGAGAGTCATCAAGTACGATTTACGGAGGTGAGCGAAAGTGAACCATTGATAAGGTGTCGAAAGAGAGAGTAGCTATCAAAACTGCGGAATCTGAATCCTGATTACAGCTCATTACTTTCCAAATTCGTGTCATCCTGAGACTCCTCGCAAAGCGAGTGGAATCAAGATCTTTTCAATAACAGAGTTGATGACACTTTACTGTGTTCTACCTTATTTTACAGCTTTATCTTCTTTTTCCGACTTTTTCCCCGATTCATCAGCTTCTGATGGGTAGGCTGCACTCCCGCAATTAAGATCACAGTCTCTAAGATTCTCGAGAGCCATAGCCCTATCCTTCTCTTGGTTGTCGCCTGGCGCTCTTAAAACCTCTTCTCTGTATTTATCACGGCACCCGACCTTACACTTCTGTTCTTGAATGTCACGGCTGTCCACGGCGATGAGATTTCCACTCATAAATATTGTTGAAAACGTGCCCACTGCCAGACTTTGAAGTAATTTCTTATTCATAATGGTTTTCCTCTTTGTTAATTTTATAGTTGTTTTTGGAATTGATTCTTGAAAGAGGGGTACCCCTTCTTCTCATTCAATCCTGTTTTCGTAGTTTAAATTATCTTTGTTAAAAAATGGTTAAGGGAGAAAAGAAGGTTTTAGGGAGAGGTTCAGAGATTTAAATACAAAGAGCCGTTATTCTGAGGAGCCGCAACAAGGAGCCTTTGAAGCCATTGCATAACAAAGGTTGAAGGCTTCCTCATAGAGGGTATCTTCCTTGGGTGTATAGTCGCAAGTCTCAACAATCAATCCTGCCTTTAACAAGCCCTTGCACAGAGATTGAGCCTCAATAAGTTGAATTGAGTTTGGTAAGGTAGACTCTAGATCAGGCAGAATTTTCCAAAGATTTTCAATATAACCGGGCCAAGGCAATCCTGCTGCTTTTTGCTCTTCGTAGATGGGTTTGAGGAGAGCCCATTTTTTTCTCAAGGGGCTGGGAGAAGAGATATAAACAATACCGCCAGGCTTAAGAGCTTTTTGGATTTTAGTGAGTGCTAAGTCTATTTCTTTGCCCTGGAGAAAAATGAGAACACGCGATAATAAAATCCCATCAAAGGTATTTTCGGGGAGGTCAATTGTGTTGGGAAAATGAGCGCAAACAGTTTCCAGTGCAGATAGATAGGGGGATGGACACTCTTTTAACAACACATCCAAATGGCGTTGATCTATATCAATCGCCAGCACCCTTCCTCCACGTCGGAGAGCTTCTAATGTGGCATATCCGTACGCTGCGCCAATGTCCACAAAGTAACCGTGTGAATTATCTACGTGCGTTAAAAAGGCAGCGAGAGCAGGATCAGGATGAGAAAACATCCAACCCATTTGATTTAGTGTTTTAGTGCGGTACGTATTGTTCATTATCCATTAAGTGTTAGCAGTGAAGTCTATGGGTATCAAGTGAAATTCAATCAAGTATAACCCCCCATCATCAGGAGCCCACGTAGTGGGTATGGTGATCCATCTTGATAGCGGATTGCTACGATCCCTAAAGGGGGCTCACAATGACGCGGTTTTAGTGGATTTTTATAAAAAACTCCTCTAAAGGGGTACTGACGAACTGACAATGGTAATAAAAACCGCCTCCACTGCGTCATCCTCGCGGAGGCGCAGTAGTGTCCGGGTAAAGTTGAAACAGACTAACATGAGTAAAAACCAAAAGAAAGTTG
>JAIESK010000111.1 GCA_019746105.1 Alphaproteobacteria bacterium | reverse complement strand
TTGGGGAAGAATTTCTCTGCTCAGCACTTATATCTTCTTCATTCAAACTTAAAATCGCCTTTTTAACAGAGGACTAAGTAAAGAACTATTACATTGCTGCGCAACGAATAATGCACTGGATCCCCTCATGCGAGGGGATGACAGGTTCGGAAGAATTTTGCAATTCCCTTTCTAATTACTAATATAGGCAGTGAGGTAAGATCTGACATTACGGTCGAGTTCTTCATCCAGATTATTCATGATCTTTTCCATCATATTAATCCAAATTTTGCGACGTTGGCCGAGAGTAAGATTGTCTGCTACCGTCCGTGATCCTTGCGCGCGCGCATAGGCAAATCCCTTGGCATTACCAAACTCATCAAAAATCTCGATTTTTACTGACATTTTGGCTTCATATTCTTCGGAAGGGTTTGAAGTAAATACCTTTTTAAGGCCTCCTGGTCCTTTAAGAGATTTTTCAACAACGGAAGCTTCTTCAATAGTTACAACCGCATGACCTCCTCCTTTGCCGACAGGGAGGAGGCGATCTTGTGCCCATTGCTGAATCATGGCTGTGGGAGGCACAGGGAGCTCATTTTCGACATGAGGAGGTCTTGAAGAAGACTGATACTGTTTTACAACTTCAACGCGCGCTACATTAAGGCGAAGGGGTTTGTTGGAAAGATAGGCAAGACCAACGGGCTCAGGCATCTGTACGGAAGAACAGGAAGCCAAGAAAAGGGTTAGGCAAACGAGGCTCAGAAAACGCATAATTATATCTCCTTAATGGACCGTCATGAGGTCTTTTCGATCAAATTTATAATGATGATTACAGAATTCGCAGGTAATTTTCAACTGTCCATTTTCAAGAAGGCTTTCAATTTCCTCTGGAGGGAGAGAGTCTAGAAAAATTTTAATGCGCTCTTCAGTACAACGACATTTTGCTTTAAGGGGGAGGGGATCAAAAACTATTATGCCACCTTCATGAAAGAGGCGCCGCAAAAGAGTAGAATAAGATGTTGAAAAATCTAAAAATTCCTCAGTTGAAAGGGTTTGTAAAATGGCTTCAGCAGTGAACCACGCATCTTCCTCTAGCTTTTGAGAGGGGAGTTCTTGTAGAAGAAGGGCGCCGCTTTTCCACACACCTTTTTCTTCCTTAGAAAAAATACAAATGCGCGTTTTTAATTGTTCTGATTGTTCAAAATAATGTTCCAAAGCCAAGGGGAGGGTTTCATGATTGAGAGTCACGATTCCTTGATATCGTTTGTCTTTTATACCTTGATCGACAGTAAATGCTAAGTATCCTTTATCAAAAAGCTTTTGAAAATTATCCTTGGGAGAGATTTGTTCTGCTTTAAATTGCGCATACCCCCTGAGGTTTCCTTGATGAGTCATATCAATTACGGTGAGGTTCAAAGGGCCCGAGGTTTTTGTTTGGAGAGTAAAAACGCCTTCATATTTCAAAAGGCCTGCCAAAGTTGCCCCTGCTGCCAGAAATTCAGCCAATATTTTAGCGATCGGCCCAGGATAATCATGCTGACTTATAATCGTTGTAGAGACGTCTTGCAGCCGCACTAAACGTCCTCTTAATGAATATAGGGGGAGGACAAAAGGGACGGAAATATCAATTTCGTGAGAAGCTGCCATTGCTAAAAATTCTCTTTTTGTTAAAGGTGATTTTTTATAGTCAGCCATGAGGTGTGGGTCAAATGGATAATGATTCTCTGATATAAGCTGAGAGAAAATCCCTGGTGAAGAGCATGTTTTTTTGATATTTTATAAGTCTATCATTGTAATCCACAAAGAGGAACTTTCGTTTGAGTTACACGAAAATTCAGTGGGGAGCGGCATTTGTCCTTCTCTTCATTAACATTTTTTGGATAAGTTTTTCACCTTTGAAAATTTATTATGATAGAGAAGCTTTTCTTGGTGTATCTATTGGTATATCTATCCTCTTTTTTTTCTATATGTTTTATAAAGTATTCCTATTTCGGCAGGCTCCGAGGACTGTGCTATTCTTGGAATCCCTCTTATTGATGCTGATTTTTATTCTGTTGCTCCTTGTATTTTGTTTTCTCATGGCAACTCTTAAGTATCCTTTTGTGGACTCAACGCTCGTTTTTATCGATTCCATTTTTGGAATTAATTCCTCTGCCGTTGTTCTTTGGTTCCGAACTCATGAATTATTAAATTATATTTTTTCCTCTATCTATAAAACTTACTTTTATCAAATCCCTTTGATTATTGTTTATTTTAGTATTCGAGGGGATGCTTTAGCACTTCAAAGGTTTGTTATGCAGTTTATCATTGCTTTGATTTTAACAATCATAATCAGTGGATTTTTACCCGCTTTAGGGCCTTATGTGTGGTACAACTATCAGCCAAGCCCAACTCTTGCTGCGGCTTTAGCTCAATTGCTTGAGCTTCGAGAGGGGATTTTAGATTTCTCTCACAAAAATGGAGTTGTGTCTTTACCCTCATTTCATACAGTTGCAGCATTCCTCTATATGTATACATTTCGTAATGAAAACAAAGTCCTCTTTGTTTCAATTGTGATTTTAAATACATTGATGGTATTTTCATGTATCCCTATAGGAGAGCACTATTTCGCTGATATTTTAGGAGCGATTCCCACGTTTTTAGTGGCGATTTGGATTGATTTCCTTAT
Organism: Alphaproteobacteria bacterium; assembly: GCA_019746105.1. Lineage (GTDB taxonomy): Bacteria > Pseudomonadota > Alphaproteobacteria > UBA9655 > UBA9655 > UBA9655. The sequence continues at coordinate 92 of JAIESK010000111.1, read as the reverse complement.
TTATAAACACATTGTTCATGTATGGACCTGCCGTGCGAGTCAAGAGATTTTTTGACAGAGAATAAGCATCAGTCATGTATCCGGCTTCTTGA
>JAIESK010000065.1 GCA_019746105.1 Alphaproteobacteria bacterium | reverse complement strand
TGATCTTGCTACCATTTGGTAGACAGCCAGAAGAGAGTTAAGAAAGGAGGGAGGAATAACTCAGGAGGACTGGAAATGCGAACGTATGACAAGGAATTTAAAATGAATGCGGTAAAGTTGTGGGAAAGCAGCGGGAAATCTGCCAACCAGATTGCCGAAGAATTAGGTGTAGCGAAAGCAACCTTAAGTCGTTGGACCAGAGATTATAAGCAAGATGGGAATGAAAGTTTTCCCGGGAAAGGAAACACTAAATCGTCTGAAGAAGAAATAAGGGCTTTAAAGAAAGAATTAATGCATGTTCGTGAAGAACGGGACATCTTAAAAAAAGCAGTGGCCATTTTTTCAGAACCCCGCGGGAAAGGTACATCTTTATGAAAAAATATGAACACGACTTTTCCGTTGAAAGAATGGCTAAAATGATGGGGGTTTCAAGAAGTGGATACTATCGTTTTTTAAGGACTCCTTCCAGCGCAAGAGATCAAGAAAACAAGAGATTGCTTAAGAAAATTCGCGTTATTCATCAAGGCAGCTTTGAGACCTATGGAAGCCCTCGTATTCATGCAGAACTCAAGGTGCAAGGAGAGACTTGCTCTAGAAGACGAGTAGCGCGCCTTATGAAAGAAAATCAGATAGCAGCCAAAATGAAGAAGCGGTTTAAAAAGACAACGCGACAATCTGAAAAGCCTTACTTTGTTCCCCAAGATCTTATCCAACAAGATTTTGAAGCGGACGTGCCCAATGAAGCCTGGGTCAGTGATATCACTTATATTTCTACCCAAGAGGGCTGGGTTTATTGTGCCATCATTTTGGATTTGTTCTCTCGAAAAATTGTTGGGCTTGCTATTGAGGGACGGATGACGGCTGAGCTTGTTTTAAAGGCCTTCAGGCAAGCCCTGACGCACAGGCGCCCTCCTGCAGGCCTTATTCATCATTCAGATAGAGGATCTCAGTATACTTGCCAAGCTTTGAAGCTGTTAGCTGATCTTTACGGTATTCAATTGAGTATGGGGAAAGTTGCCAATGCCTTTGACAACGCCGTAGCAGAGAGCTTTTTTCATACCCTAAAAACAGAACTCATTTACTTCAAATCCTACAAAAATCTCGAGGAGGCAAAAGTGAGCATCTTCCAATATATTTACGGATTTTATAACCAAACAAGGCGCCATTCAACATTAGGATATCTCTCACCAGCTCAGTTTGAAAAGGATTTTTATGTGAACAAAAAAAACTCTCTCCATTCTGTCCATTAAATGCTTGCAAGATCAGATCTAGATTGTCTGCATGGAGAGAGGCCAATTTAATCCGTTCATGGGAACGCCATCTTTTGTGCCAAGTGCGTTTGTCTCGCCGTTCACTCCGGCAGGTTGTGTATCCCGAAATGGGAGTTTTTTGATAGCTACGACTCATTGAGGTGATTCCTTATTCTCAAAACTCATCACAAGGTTAATCAACTGAGAATTTAATTTCAAGAGATGTTTTTGAGAATTTACAAAACAAGATTTTTCCTTGAGAAGCCTAATGTTCAGCTTTTTTGGATGCGGTGGTCTTTTTGTGTTATCAAAAAGGGCCGTTTTCAAGAAAAAAAACCATAGGCTACGTCAATTTATTTTTTCCTCTAATGAACCAGCTACATTGATCTTTAATTTTTGATAGAAGACTTTAATAAAAAGACTCTAATTATAAAATGATACATTCTCGATGCTGGGGGGTTAGGGATCGTGCAGTTTCCCCGTTGCCATTGGGAAAATATCGCTTAATTCCTTCTGGCAAATGACAATTCGAACATGCATGTACGAAATTTTCAGCATACCAAGAATTCACCCCGATTCCCATTCGCCTAAGCACTCTACTAGCGTATGTACAGCAATTATCCCAATTATGCCATATAGGCAACGTACGATAAACCAGACCTTCTTCCTTTTCTGCCTCTTCTAGCGCTCGTTGGGCTTTTATTTGATCAACAAGGAACACAACCCGCCTGGTATACATAGGGGGTACTTCTTCTGGTTGTGCAGCTGTAATAGAAAGTTTTTGTGCTCTGTGAACTTTTCTAAGTGTATCGCGTACATTATCAACAGAAGGGCGTTTTTTATCAGTAACTATAGAATCTCCATCGCCTCCAAAATGGAGATTGAATAAATTTAAGTGAGAAGTAATCTCCTTTCCTCCGACGGTGTGGAAAACTGCTTCTTGCGTGGAGTGTGGTTTAATAATTAATTCAAAAACAAGGGACACATGGTTAATATAGGGACCTAAAGGAGTTGTACAGACAGTAATTGCAGCTTTTTGTCCGGTTTTAATATCATTTATATCGTCCGTGTATTCTGCAGTTTGCGAGCTAAAAGAAATTAGAGGAGTAACTTCTTTAGAAGAGGCTGAGATTGTGTAGTGTCGATAGTCCTCTTCATAGTGAGTGAAAACGGCGTATAAATTATTTTGGTGCAAACAAAACATACCCATTGTTTGAATGATAAAAAACGAACACTTTCCAATATTTTTGATCCTGTCAATAGTAATCATAAAAGTCTTCCCAATCATCTGAAGGTGCGTGATACCAAAATTGTGGGACTGGTGTGATGTTATAAACCAATTTCTCCAGGTGGGAACGAGAAGAAGTTCTAAGGAAGTGAATCCCTTCAAGACCAACCGCACGCATAATCTGAAGAATATAACTTCTCTCATGATTT
>JAIESK010000012.1 GCA_019746105.1 Alphaproteobacteria bacterium | reverse complement strand
ATGAGGACCCTAAAATGTTATACTTTAAAAATTTATTTCAACTTATAAAACTAACTTTTGTATTTTTCTTACTCTTTCTTTCTTCCGCTCAAAGTTCTCCCACAAAAATTTCCATCCTTCAGTTTATTGAACACCCTGCCTTAGATGTAACGCGAGAAGGTTTTCTTGAAGAGCTAAATAAATTAGGGTATCGAGAAGGGGAAAATCTTATTTTAGAGTTCCAATCTGCTCAAGGAAACCCTACTTTAGCAGCTCAAATCGCTCAAAAATTCATGTCAGATACACCAGATGTGATTGTGGCCATCCCCACAACTGCAGCTCAAGCCGCGATGTCTGCAACGAAAGACACGGATATTCCAGTGGTCTTTAGTTCTGTGACCAATCCCATTGCTGCAAAGCTCGTCACTAGCTTGGAAACACCGGAGGGAAATGTTACGGGCGTGTCTAATTTTGTGTCCGTTGAGCCTCAATTCAAACTTTTTAAACGTGTTCTTCCCACCTTAAAAACCTTGGGGATTATCTATAATCCCGGGGAAGCGAACTCTACAGCGTTGAATGCTATGATGGAAAAAGTGGCGTCTTCCTTTGATTTGACCTTGGTGATGGCAGTGGCTTCCAAAACAAGTGATGTGATGCCAGCAACCCGTAGTCTTTGTGGGAAGGTGGATGCGGTGTTCGTTAACAACGATAACACGGCTCTGAGTGCCTTTAAAAGTGTGGTGAAAGCAGCGCAAGCCTGCGGTATTCCTGCTTTTGTGAGTGATATCGATATTGCTGATCAAGGGGCTCTTGCAGCTCTTGGTCCTGATCAGCGTGAGGTGGGACGTCAAACGGCACGGATGGTGGATTTTATTTTAAAAAATCCTGACAAACCGCTGCCTTCCATTGAATTTCCCCAGAAAACAGAGGAGTACATTAATAAAAAGATTTGAAGGATAAACTAAATCACATATCTTTTCAAAAAAGAAAAAATTTTTTAGATAATTATTACTTGAAATTTACGATAGTAGTTATTAAGTTTCTCTTTGAAAAGTATTGTGAATGTGCAGAGGATTATCAATCTCCCTCTTTACTTTGCAGATATAGAGAGGGAAATAACTTAAAGAAAGGATTATTACTATGCTTAAAAAATTTCTCAGAACATCCGGTCTGACTTTAGGAGCAAGTCTTTGTGCACTTGTTTGCTTACAAAACGAGGGTCATACAAGTGACTTATTTTTAGACAATATGACTGGGGTTGATTTGAATTGTACTGTAAGTTTGCGTATTAATCGTCGGAATATGACCTATACTGATCTAAAAGAGATCGGCAGTACTGTGATAAAAAAAAGAAAGTGTGTCCTTATTGGGAAACTAGAAACATTCTGTAATGAGTTTAATGAACTTGCTCTTTACGAAAATCGAGACGAACTTGATGGTGAGCACGCTTACGAGCTTTTTATTAATGTTAAGCCTACTAGCCTTGAATTTGCTGATAGCAACCAATACACATTGTTTGGTGGTCATGCTGAGTTTTTAAGTGAAAAATTGCTTCCCTTTTTAACCGTGACATACGATCCCGAGAAAGAGTATTCTGGATTGAGTTTCACCCCTAGTAACGAAGAGCAAGCAAAGCCACATGAGTCACTGGTCAATATTCTGCTCGATGCTTTGGAGGAACGTTAGACGACACGGATGGTGGATTCTATTTTAAAAAATCCCGACAAGCCGCTGCCTCTTGTTGAATTTCCCCAGAAAACAGAGGAGTATATCAATAAAGAAATTTGAAGGATATTTAATACCTCGTCGGTTTACCGACGGGGTATTTTATTAAATATACACAGTAAATATAAAAGACTTGACAAAATATAAAATGCAAAAGTAATGTAAAAAAAATGTAAACTTTTTAAGGAGCTTATTATGAAAAAATTATTGCTATCTCTTGTTCTTTCTTCATCAATGCTACATTGTTCTGCTGCGCTTGCAAAGCAAACCAATGATGATGACGAGGGGTCATCTATACAAGTGGCTCCTGTACCTTTTTCAGTATCTGAAATACCTGTTTATCCAGAAATGCTAGGGGGAACGCCACCTGAAATATTTAAAGCTGCAAAGAATCCATCTGAAGGATTATTAAAACATTTAAGTTATAATTTATTTGATAAGTATGTTGATTTTCTTGAGAACACCATTACCAGAGAAAAGCGTTATTCTATGGCTTTGACTCCTAAAAGCCCTGAAGAGAATACTGTATTGGGAGAGACGTATTATAGCATAAGCTCTTCTGAAGATGCATCTGCGCCGCTTTCTGAACAAAACTACTCTCTTTTAATGAATTATTATATAGATGCAAGTGTGCTTTTTGAAAAAATCCCAGGGTCTCCTGATAAACGAAAGGCTACTTTAACCGTATCTGATAATTCTGGACTTGAGAGTTCAATTAATTTGTTTCTAAGTGTAGTTACGCTCCAACCCTAGATGGGAAGAGGATCTCCTGGAGTAAAAACTCTGAATTTTTAATTTAACAGTGATCGAGTAGGGGGCTTACGCCCCCTATTTTCAACATCACCTTACAAGCAATGCCTCCTATATTCTCTTAAATTCCTTATTGCTTCATCCTCTTAGTCTGTCTATAGTCTCCCTGTTCGGAGCGTAGCGCAGGCTGGTAGCGCACCACGCTG
>JAIESK010000024.1 GCA_019746105.1 Alphaproteobacteria bacterium | reverse complement strand
GAGGTTTTTGGAAAAGAAAAGCTGCACAATGCTCTTCTTTTTGATTCTTTTTCTTTTTTCAAGCATTTCTTATAAAAACTCTGAAGACATCTATGGCTCTAGCGACTACCACTACTCCCAGAAGATGAACTTGATGACGACGATGAGCTTGATGGTAATGGTGAGTGCGCATGTGATGAGAGGGGAATATATAAAGTAGGAAAAGCCGGAGCAGTTGCTGTGATCGAGTCTTCTAAAATTCCCGGTAGATCATCTCTTATAACATATTTTGTTTTCTCTCTTTTTTCACGGAAAGAGCTCGTCATATATAAGGGGAAAGTTTGTGAATCGATTTCAAGCCTTTTACACAAAGCATCTCTGAAAGTACTTAAAATTCCTTCAGGGCGCATAGAACGTACAAAAGCATGACTACAAACAGGACAAATATCATGCCGTGAGTGAACATTAATAACGATGGCTTCAGGTATAAAGGGTAATGGTTCTTTGAGTATGTCAGCTAAAATATTTGGCATTTCATCCTCGATATATTTTAAAAGCTTTTGCTCGCTGTGCCAATAAGTTGAAATAACTTTACTACCGATGCTGGAAACTTCTTTTTCTCTCTTAAATATAGTATCCTGATAATTTTTTGATGTGCTAGCTAATTCTTTGATAAACTCAAAGCTAACACCTGATGAAAGATCTGCGTTTCTACTCAAAATTTCACTAATACCGCGACCAGCTTCAATTTTTATGGCTTGTACAGAAGATAAAAGACGATCAAACGCAGCTCTGTCTTTTCTCAATTCTTGGTAAATAGAATAGCTGGCTTCTTTTGGGTCAACCTCGAAAAAAACTCTTTCGGCTCTCTCAAGAATACGGCTAACAGGTAGGGGCTCCTGATTAAAAAAATAAAAACTTGGCTGTATTTGTTCTTCAAAATAGCTTTGATCACCAGCTACTCTAATACAGTCTCGTACAAGTTGTTCCCTATCATCTAGTGTCATCTCGTCTTTTTGAAGCTTAGATGCATATGGCCTCATAAGCTTTTGAGCTTGATCATAAATAGGGTGAGGAATAAAAGAGGAAGTCCAACCGCTTTCAAATACAAACCATTTACCATCCTGACTTTTTAAATGATAAGTATGTGGAGAAGAGGTTTCTCCTCCTCCTAAAAGGGAAATACTCGCCAAAACAATGTTTGTAGGCGTATTTGAAGGTAAGATTCTCGCTGTTTTTTCTTCTTCTATTGCTAAATGTTGATGCAATTCATCAAAATTGACAGTCCGTTCTTTATGAATAAGACGAAGACCTGAAACACCTTCCCAACCCTCTTCAGGCCATCCTGCATATGAATATGTATTAAATAGAATAAATAAATTTAAAGCTAAAAAAACCTTTTTACCAAACATAATAATTCCCTCTTATACGTACTTCTTATTAATAAATAAGATACATTAATGAACGAGCGTATAGTAATTCACGTGCGTTTTATACCACTCTTTGTATTTTTCACGTTCATCTCCTGGAAATTGATTTTCAAGTGATGATTTAAAAGAAAATACAACTTTCTTTTGAAATCTATCTGTCAATTCTTTTTGTTCTGCGTGCTCTTTTACAAAAGGAAGAGCTTTATATGCAATTCCATTACCTACAATATTAACATATTGAAGGTTTTCAAATCTCTGAAGAATTGAAGCCAGAAGCTCAAGGTCTTCATCTTCACGTAACTCACTGATAATAAGATTAAGAAACTTAAGGTTTGGAAGATAAGGAAGTAATTCTTCGGAAACTTGTCTAAGACCTGATGTACCAAGTAAGGTACTGTGAAGATCTAAAGTTTCAACATCCTCAAGCTCTTCTTGATCTAAAGCCCGAGCTTGTCGAATAAATTTACTTGCTGAAATAACATCTTCTCCTTTAAGATATTCAATATCTTCATCACTTACAACCTTTGTTCCATCCAAAGTACGCCCTGCCATGACTGAGCTATTTAAGCTGAGAGCAAGCAAAAAGGCTAGTAAATAAAATTCTATTTTGTATTTCATAATAATTCTCTTTTTTGTTTAATTTGACCCTGAAAATAATATAAGAAGTCTGTTTAAAAAGTCAAGAATTATATGGTGAACATATTGTTTCTTCTTATAAAATTTTTCGATTTATGTACCATCCTCGGATAGCTCAATTTATCTCTAGATCTCTTGTTGCCATGCCTATCTACCAGTAGAATTAGGATGAGTGGAAAAAGGAGAAAGAAGGGCTAAAGTTAACATGTGTAAGGAAAGAGCTTTTTGCAAAAAATATTGACTTGACTTGCTGAGATAAAAAGAAAATAATTTTCATTGATCATACAATCAAAAAATTAAATCTAATAAAAACAGGAGGTTTTATGATTAAAAATTTTATTAAAGTCACTCTATTTATTTCAACTTTCTCTCTTTACCTATCCTTACCATTATTTGCAATGGATGATGAATTTGAGCTAAATGTGGGAAATACGCCATGTGCAAAACTACGTGAAATCCCCGTAGAAAGCTTTAAAAAACCTCGTATTAAGCTAACAAATATTACTTCATATACAAAACTATCCGAAATAGGACCTAAAATACTTGAATCTATAGAACATGTTATTTC
>JAIESK010000093.1 GCA_019746105.1 Alphaproteobacteria bacterium | reverse complement strand
CCCACATCACGCAGCCAATGAAAAAATCAAGAATTTTCCATGAAAGTGGTTTTTGAAAAAAAGGCCCTAAATAACCAGCTCCATAACCTAAGGTAAAAAACCAGATAAAAGAGGCAAGAATCGCCCCCAAAGCAAAAAATATCCTTTCGAATTCAGAAAATTGAGCTCCAATACTTCCCAAAAGCACAACCGTATCCAAATAAACATGGGGATTCAAAAAACTGAGAGCCAGAACTGTCCCTATCGTCATTTTTAGATTTGGACGTTCACGACTCCCCTCAATTTTAAGGGATTCAGACTTAAAGACTGAACGAAAAGAACGAAATCCGTAATATCCCAAAAAGACAGCCCCGCCCCATCTTGCAATCGTCAAAAGAAGTATGTTTGAAGCCACAACAGCCCCAAAGCCACCCACACCCACACAGATAAGGAGGGCATCAATCAACGCACATATAAGAGCCGTTATAAAAACATAATTTTTTAAGATTCCTTGTTTAAGAACAAAAGCATTTTGGGCCCCTATAGCAATAATTAAGCCCGCTCCCGTTCCACACCCTTCAAGAAAAGGAGCTACACAAAAACTTTCCAAAACTCTCTCCAAAAACATCTCATTTTCAAATAATTATATAAAATCGTAAAAATTTTACAATGGAATCCCTTTTCCTCTTGAAAATAGACCAATCCTGGTTATGATGGCCCCACCTATTTAAGCGGGCGTAGCTCAGGGGTAGAGCACAACCTTGCCAAGGTTGGGGTCGAGGGTTCAAATCCCTTCGCCCGCTCCAGTGATCTCCTTATTTTTTGTAATTACTCACCCTCCTTAAGGTTATGGAATAAGATGGGTACAAAAATAAAATTTATTGCCAATTATGCCATTCTGCATCTTCAAGTTCAAATCCAGGTTGGTGTACAATCCCAGGGGTAGAAACAGTTGGTAAATCCGCTGTAAATATTTCTCTGAGTTCGATTTTCATAGAGGTTGCCTCTTCCTTATCTACAAAGGGACCAATTTGTCCACGTATCCATTTTGAACCCTTTTCCGTAGCAAGAAGTGCCAACTGATTACTGATTTTTGGGGTTTTCTGTCTCATCTCTTCTAACCGAGCGTGAGCATTATCTTTACCTTCTTCTTTCGGAAGAGAGAAAAGTTGGATTCGGTAAGTGTCATTAATGAAATCCCGGAGAGATTGTTGATGAATTTTGGATCGCTCCGTATTTGAAGAAAATTCCTCTTCTTCAGTTATCATAGCCACACTAACTGAAGGTAGTGTTATCATAGCTGTAGCTGCTCCTAAAAAAACGTAAGATAGATCTTTCATGAAACTCATTTTTCTCTCCTTTATTAGCTTATTAGTAGACTAAACTTACATCAAAAATTGACGCAATCGCAAACATTTCGACAAGTTTCACAGTCAAATAAGAGCTGATATCATTTTACCTTCAAAAAATGCGCCAGAAAACGAGGCTTTGCTTTCTTAACAGCATTTGGCATACTAAGAGAATGATAAAGAGAAGGAATCATGACTAAAAAGGAGTTAACAGTTCAAGAGCGGAAAGAGGCGATCCTTACATCAGTTGCCAAAAAACTTTCTCATAAAGTTGCGCCTCCGTATAAGACCGCAGCTGAAACGTTTGCCAAACTTTTTTATGGAAATGTCTCTTTTGAGGACCTTAGCGAAACCTCCCTGGATTCTCTTGTCAATTCTACCTATGAGATGTGGCAATTCAGTCTCGATCGTAAGCCGATCCACCCAAAAATTAAGTGTTTTGTTGAAAAAAGAGAGATCAATGGAACCCTTGTTTCACAAACTATTATCGAGCTTATCAATGATAATAAGCCTTTTCTCGTGGATTCAGTAGCTGGTGCTATCAATAGTTTAGGCTATTCTATTCATCTTATCATCCACCCAGTCATGCAAGTTGAACGTGATACTTCTCATCATTTAAAAAAGGTTTTCAACAGGGCGCAAGAAACTAAAAAAGGAAGTTATGAATCTTTTATTCGGTGTGAGATTTTAGGCCCCTCTTCTCAAGAAAAATTAAAAGCTCTTAAACAAGAAATTGAACGTTCTCTTGAAGATGTTGAGGCTTCTGTTAAAGATTGGTTGCCTATGCGAAAGCACTTAGAAGATGCGATTGCAAATTTAAAAAAACATCCTCCTTCCATTTCTAAGGAAGCTCTTAAGGAATCAATTTATTTTCTTGAATGGATAGAAAACAATCATTTTACCTTCCTTGGCTATTGTGAATATTCCATAAGTAAAGAGAAAGGACAGCACCATAGAATTTTTGCACCAGGAAAAGGCCTTGGCATCTTAAAAAACTCTTCACAGCAGGAACTTTCCCATATTTTTGAAGGTGTCCAACTTAATGCAACAATTTGGAATTTTATCACCGATCCAGATCCTCTTATTTTAACAAAAACAACACAAATCTCCCTCGTTCATAGACGTGATCCTATGGATTCTCTTACTATTAAGCGTTTTGATAAAGAGGGTAAAGTTATTGGTTTTTATCAATTTGTTGGCCTTTTTACCTCCGTTGCCTACAATCAGAGTGCCCAAGAAATTCCTCTTTTGCGGCGTA
>JAIESK010000052.1 GCA_019746105.1 Alphaproteobacteria bacterium | reverse complement strand
AAAATCCAGAGTTTTTTGCTGAGGTAGACTCAATAAGAAAGATTCCACTTCCCATGCACTCTCCTCCTGCACAAATCCCTTGAATAAGGCGAAAACAAGCTAGGAGTAAGGGAGAAATAATACCGAGTGTTGCATAAGAAGGTAACAATCCTATACAGAAAGTACCAAGTGCCATCCCCAGGAGGGATAAGGATAAAGCAAATCGCCGACCATATCTATCACCCATATATCCAAAGAGCAGTGCGCCTAAAGGATAGGCGAGAAATCCAGCTGAAAAAACGCTATAGGCTAAAAAAAGCGCAACCAAAGGGTCTGATGAGGGAAAAAATAAGGGTGTGAGCGTTGGGAGAAGCATTGCAAAAAGCGAAAACGAGTACATTTCGAGCAAGTTTCCCAAAGAAGAAGCAACGATAACTCTTTTTTCTATAAGGAGGGATTGCTTTAGATTCATAAACTTTCTTCTGATTTTATTTTTTTATATTTTTCGGAGATTTTTCTCTTTATCTACCCAGGGAAGTAAAGCACCTCTTCATTAATTTGATTTATCGAGGTATATCCACATAGGGCCATCGCTAAATCTAACCCTGCCTTAAGCTGCATAAGATTTCTTATGAGCCTCTTCTTGAGCCCTCCACAATAAAGCATAGTTCCCCTCTTCCTTTAAGAGGGAGCGGTGTGTGCCCCGTTCCTTTACAACCCCATTGTGAAGGACGAGAATTTCATCCGCATTAACCACTGTTGATAAACGATGGGCAATAATAAAGGATGTAGATTTTTTTAAGATGGGGGTTATATTATTCATAATGATTTCTTCTGTTTTAAGATCTAGAGATGAGGTTGCTTCATCAAAAACATATAAAGCTGGCCGTTTTAAAAGAACTCTTGCAATAGCTATTCGTTGCTTTTCTCCTCCAGAGAGCTTTAAACCTCTTTCTCCCACAATCGTATCATAATGATCCGGAAGCTTTTTTAAAAAAGGTTCAAGATGAGCCAATTTTATAGTCTCTTCGACTTCTTCTTTTTGAGCGCTTGGGCGCCCAAAAAGAATATTCTCATAAATGCTCATATTGAAGAGCATTAGGTCTTGAGGGACAATGCCGAGGAGTTTGTAGAGACTATTTGAGTCTAAACTTTGAATGTCCACATCGTTAATAAGAATCTTTCCTGAATTTACGTCATAGAATTTAAAAAGAAGACTTGAAATTGTTGATTTCCCCGACCCCGTCTCTCCCACAATTCCAATGGTTTTACCAGCTTCAAGAGAAAAACTCACGTCGTTGAGAACAAAGCGAGAGGAATTATAGCCAAATGAAACATTTTTAAACTCTATGCTTTCCAATTTATCTGGCGAATAGGAATCTCCAGAAGATAAAGAAGACGAACGGTTAGTTCTATAAATTTTCATAATATCAGAAAACTCATTGAGTCCTCTCCTCATGTTTCTTGCAATAAGTCCCATCTGCCCTAAAGGAGCTGCAAATTGTAAGATGTACCCATTGATAAGAACGAAATCACTTACATCATAAATTTTCAATAAGGTTTGCTTCCCCGCAGTGTAGGTAAGCAAGATAAGTCCGACTCCGATAATAACGTTTTGCCCAATTTGAATGAATTCCATGATTGAGATATATTTAACAAAGAGGTTTTCTCTTTTTTTAAGATAAACATCACACTTTAAAACTTCATTTTCTTTATTATTAAAATACTTAACACTCGCAAAATTTAAGAGGCTGTCCACAATATTTGCATTTGTTTTTGACTTTTGATCGTTGCACATTGTTTGAAAGTGAGAGGCCCACTTTGAGACATATAAGGTAAATATGATAAAAACAGTGGCTATAAAGAGCAATAGAACTCCATAAATAGCTCCATAAAAATAGCATAAGATAGCAGCTGCTAAAAATAACTCTATGATTGTTGGGATAATAAATAAAAATAGCCCCCAGAAAACATCTGGAAATCCATATTGAGCTCGCTCTAAGGCATTAGTAATAGAACCTGTCTTTTTATCCATATGAAATGTTAGGGGTAAGGAATGCAAGTGATCAAAGAACTTAGAGCAAAAAAGTCGGATACAACTCTCCAAGGGTTTTATCATGATGATCACTCTTACATTTTGAATAATCTGAGAGAGTGTCCAAATAATACCATAGGCGACTAAGAGCAAGGATAATTGATAGGTCATACTTTTATCTGGAAGAGCAAGAGAAGAGATAACCTCCTTTAAAACAAGGGGAATGCTAAGATCAAGCCCAATTGAGATAAAAATCAGCCCAAACGCAAACAGGAATAAGCTCCGGATTTTTTCTTCCTTCGTCCATAAGAAAGGAAATAAATCTTTTATAATTCGGAGGTTCTTGAATCTTTCTTCCATATACTCTAATTTTCTCATGATTAACTTATCTAAAAAAACAATCAAGAAACGGATCATTTTTAAAGGGAGTTTAACTTGATGCAAAGCAAAACTTACAAGAAATCAAATTAATTGGGAAGGAATAAGATGAAAATAAAAAA